>CAZHFX010000017.1:0-19042 GCA_964531745.1 uncultured Gammaproteobacteria bacterium | reverse complement strand
ACCATGGAGGTGCTCTACCAACTGAGCTACAACGGCGTGAAATTGTAAATGTTCATGAAACCCGTTAAACGACAAAGACTACCAACTGCCTGCCCGCCTTTGGCGTGGCCTGCCCGCCTTTGGCGGGAGCTACAACGGCGTACATAATTGGGGCCAACAGTCGAACAAACCGACGACCTGCGGTTTACCTGCCCGACACGCCCCTTGAGCCGCCTCAGGGGCTTGAACCCTGGACCTACAGTTTACAAAACTGTTGCTCTACCGCTGAGCTAAGGCGGCGCACATAGTGGGCAGACTAGGATTCGCCCAGTCATACGACTGGGCGCCCGGTCGAATGACCGGGCGAACCTTTCTGTAGCAAAAAATGTCGCAGAAAAGTCACCAAACATACCCTGTGGGCAGACTAGGATTCGAACCTAGGAAGGCGTAGCCAGCTGATTTACAGTCAGCCCCGTTTGACCGCTTCGGTATCTGCCCGTTAATTATTTAGATTGTCCAAGGTGCGAAGCGATAGCAATTTACTGCTACAACTTATTTATCCGATCTTGGAAAATAGACAATTTTTGATTATTGGAATTCACCAGCCGAAGTTCATCAAAACTCCGCTTGGCTAAATCCTTGTCGCCACATTGTATACCAACTTCGGTCAGCAAGTCAAGATATTTGGGGTTCTTTGGCTCAAGCTCCACCGCCGAAAGAATCGCTTCTTTGGCGACAGCGGGCTGATTCACTTTCAGAAGAAGCTCGGCCAGATGATAAAAACGCGGCGACAAAGAATCGTTTATAACCACTGCTTGCTGGTAATACTGGATAGCCTTGCCGATATTCCCCTCTCCTTCCGCGAGGTCAGCTATCTTTATCATCACCGAATCGTCATCCGGATCAAGGCGCAACAGAAATTCATAGGTTTCCAGCGCTTCATTCAAACTGCCTTTGGCGCTGTAGGTGTCAGCCAGTCCGCGGTACGCCGGACGGGATTTTTGATTAATTTTAATGGCGGAAATGTAGAGCTCTTCCGCCCGCTCCCAGGCGCCGCGCTTAAACTGTTCCTCGGCTTCGCTGACGATGGCGCCAACTTTTTCAGCGACCGGCGCCGCCACCACAGCAAACAGCCGGCCCTTTTTCCTGGCGCGCTGTTCATGGTGCCAGAGCCGTTCCACTCGCCCCACATAACGGCGAAATTCCAGCTGAAAGAAGCCCCACATTTTCCGAATTGGCGTTAAACGTTTTTTCCAAATCTCCCGCACCCGCGCGCCCTCGGTTTCAACGCGGCGCAAAATAATCTCCCTTTTTTTTCGCGCTTCCTTTTCCGCCGGCAAATTTTCAATATCTAAATTGGCCACCTGCGGCAACCAGCGGGTGACAACAAACGCGACGAGAACAACGCCGGCGGCAAATAGAACCAGAAAAAAAATAAGCATAGATATTATTCAACAGCCGCGGACATTATTTCGCTCCAGGATTCAATCTTGGCGGAAGCGCCGCCGACCAGCACGCCCGCGATGTCGTTTTGCTTTATAAAATCGGCAACATTTTCCGGCCGGACACTGCCGCCATAAAGAAATACCGCCGGCACGTCCTTGAGCAAACTGGCAATATTTTTCTTCAAAAGCGAACACTGGCGTCCGGCTTCCTCCGGCGGGCAGGCTTCTCCTGTGCCGACAGCCCAAACCGGTTCGTAAGCAACAATCAGCTCGCGCCCGGCGGGCCAAGAGATATCGGTGAAAGCGGCGCGAATCTGAGCTTCCACCGCTTCTTCGGCCAGGCCGCCATCGCGCTCGCTCAAAGTTTCGCCAACACACACAACCGGCGTAATGCCGACAGCCAAAAGCGCTTCAATTTTTTGACGCACGTCGTGGTTAGTTTCGTGAAAAATGTTGCGACGTTCGGAATGACCGGCTAAAGCATACTCGGCTCCAGCCGCTTTGCACATCGCCGCGGACACTTCGCCCGTGTAGCCTCCGCGATCCACCCAATAGATATTTTGGGCGCCGAGGCCGATGGACGAACCGGCCAGCTCGTCTTTTACCGCCACCAAAGCCAGAGCGGACGGAAATACCGCCACCCGCGAATGTTCCGGCAGTTTTTTGACGACTTTTTTCAATTCTCGCGCCAGCGCTTTGCTTTCGTCGTAATTCAAATACATTTTCCAATTGGCGAAGAGGTAAACCGGCTTGACGGAAGAGGCCATAGAAAAATTCATTATGGCAGGAGTTTAACCACCTGCTCTTGGGCGAGAGGACTGATAGCGGCCAGCCGGACTTCGTCCCAACGCAACAGTCTCTCGGCTGTTTGTTGCACTTGTTTCACCGTTACTTTATTAAACGAGCGGATGATGTCATCGGGCGTTTCTATTTTCTTCCCAAACATCACTTGCTTGGCGTACCACTCGGCTTGAGCGCTGCTGTCTTCCAGGCTTAAAGCCAGGCGGCCGGAAAGACTGGTTTTAGCATCCGCCAGTTCCTGCTTGGTAACCGGTTCGGCGGCAAGGCGCAAAACTTCGCCTTTGATCACCTGCAAAGCTTCGCCGAAACGGGCCGGATCAAGCCCCGCCTGAATATAGCTTACTCCAACATCGCGATACGAGCTACTCCCGGCTTTAATCATATAGGCCAGGCCGCGCTTTTCTCTAACCTCAATAAAGAGACGCGAGCTCATGCCAACGCCTAAAATGTTTAGCATAATAGAGGCGGCAAAGCGATCGGAGTGGTTATTGGGAAGGCCGCGAAAACTCAAGACGGCCTGGGTTTGATCAACCTTCTTTTCCACGGCCATAACGCGCCTATTCAAAGCCAGCGGTTTTTCCGGCCAGATAAATTTTTCAAAATGCTGTTTATAAAAAACAAATGAATTAGAGCCCCGGGGAGCGCGTTTCCCGGCAAAAGCGGCGATTAATTTTTTAATTTGAGAGGGCTTAACATCGCCGGAAATCACCAGCACCATATTTTTAGGCGAATAGTGAGTTTGGTAGTACCGAAATAAATCTTCCCGGCTCAAACCTCGCACCGTAGACTCGGTGCCGCCGATATCCCAGCCCAACGGACAATCGCCAAAGTCCAGTTCATCGGCCAAAAGACTGACCGCCATAGTCGGGTTGTCTTTATACATGCGCAACTCCTCCACGATGGCCCCTTTTTCCTTTTCCACTTCTTCCGGGGCCAAAACTGAATGATAAAGCATATCGGAGAGAAGATCATAGGCGATCTCCTGCTTATCGCCGGCAATTTTGACGTAATAACCGGTATAATCTTTGTTAGTGAAGGCATTATAATCCGCGCCCGCGGCTTCAAGCGCGCGCGAAATATCAACAGCTTCCGGGCGTTTCAACGTGCCTTTGAAAAGCATGTGCTCCACAAAATGCGCCGCGCCGGAGAGATGGCGCGTTTCGTAGCGCGACCCCACCGGAAACATGGCGAGCACGGTGGCCGCGCGCGTGCCCTGGAGCGGCACGGAAATGAGCGTGATGCCGTTTTTTAATTTGGAGAGATGAAACATAGCCAAATTAATTGAACTTATCTTTAAGATACCCCACAAGCTCGGCAATAGCGACGCGCTCTTGTTGCATGGTGTCGCGGTCGCGCACGGTCACTTTTTTATCTTCTAGAGAATCAAAATCAAAAGTAACGCAATAAGGCGTGCCAATTTCATCTTGGCGGCGATAGCGCTTGCCGATACTTTGGGTTTCGTCATAGTCCACCATAAAATCATGGCGCAAATCAGCGGCCGCTTGTTTAGCGGCGCTAGAAAGCTCTTCTTTCTTGGACAGCGGCAACACCGCCACTTGCACCGGCGCTAAATGCTTGGGGAACTTCATTACTACGCGCGCTTCCGTCTCCCCTTCCTTGGCGGTCGGAGCTTCTTCTTCGTGGTAGGCTTCCAGCAAGGCCACCAGCAACATCCGGTCAATGCCGAAAGTCGGTTCAATGACATGAGGAATATATTTTTCATTGGTTTCCGGATCGGTATAATGTAAATCCGCTCCGCTGACGGTTTCGTGGCGGGTCAAATCAAAATCGGTGCGGTAAGCAATGCCGTGAAGCTCCTTCACGCCGAACGGATACTTATATTCAATATCCACGGTGCGCTTGGAATAGTGCGCTCGCTCCCCGTCTGGAATTTCGTGCCAAACCAAATTATCCATGTTAATCTGCATAATATCTTTCCACCAACGCTTGATTTCCGAGAGCCACATTTCAAAAACCTTCGGCCACTCCTCTGGTTTGATAAAATACTCAAATTCGCCAATCTCAAATTCGCGAGTGCGGAAGATGAAATTGCCGGGAGTAATTTCGTTGCGAAAATTTTTGCCGATTTGGGCGATGCCAAAGGGCAGGCGGCGGCGAGTGGTAGTTTGGATATTTTTGAAGTTAACAAACATGCCGCCGGCGGTTTCGGGCCGGAGATACGCCACGGGGGAAGAATCCTCGGTGGTGCCGAGGAAAGTTTTAAACATCAAATTAAAGCTCTTGGCCTGGGTGAGCTCCCCGCCGCAATCCGGGCATTTTACATCGGCAATGGTTTTCATCGGCTCTTTGTCGTACTGCGGCTCGGCGCTCGCGGCCTCCAGCAGGTGGTCGGCGCGAAAACGGTGGTGGCAGATTTTGCATTCGGTAAGCAGATCGCTAAAATTTTGCAAATGGCCGGAGGCTTCCCAGACTTTGGGGTTCATGATGATGGCCGCGTCCATCGGCACCATATCAGCGCGTTCTTGGACAAAAAATTTCCACCAGGCTTTTTTAATATTTTGTTTAAGCTGGTGGCCAAGCGGGCCGTAGTCCCAGCTATTGGCCAGGCCGCCATAAATTTCACTGCCGGGAAAAATAAAACCGCGGCGCTTGCAGAGCGACATGATTTTTTCCATGAGATCATTGGGGGGCATAGTAGATGGTGAAATTATTTTAGCAACGCTTTAACTATTTTCTTTTCGCGTATTTCCCCCCAATGCTAATTTCCCCATTTCCTATTTTTAATTCCGTAAGAGTAAAATTAGGCAGAGGAAAAACCAGATTTTCCGGTTTGATATTGAACCTTTCCATACCTTTATTAATAACCGCCTGCGGCAAAATAAACCAGCCGATTTTTACTTTTTGGATTTGGAGCGCCAATTTGCCTTGGTAAACTTTTAGCCCCAAACCAACAGTGGTTTTGGATTTAATCGGCTGACTGGCCGAGCCGCTCACTTCCAACGAACCCGCGCCCAAAGTAATATCGGTAATTTTGGCTTGAACGCCCTGGCTCTGCTGGTCCACAAAATTTCGTAAATATTTTTCCATCAGCGGCAAAACCGCCTGGTTGATTTCTTCCTGGGCGAAAGAAACGCTGATATTTGGGTTGCCCAAAAACTGGCCGCTAACCACCTGCTCCAAAATTTTTATTTTCCGCTCCGCTTCCTTGACGTTCACGACCGATTTTTTCTCCGCGGCCGGCGCCTGTTTCTTAAACCAATTGGACCAAAAATACGCTTCAGCCGGCGGCGCTGAGGCAAAAATAAAAATAACAGCCGCGCCCGCCACTAATAATTTTTTCATAACGCAATTATCTAATTTTAATATCTGACAAACATTCCGCGGCATTCGCTACACCGCCATTATTTCCTTTTCCTTGCTTTCCCCTATTTTTTGAATTTCTTCATTGTAGCCCTTCACCAGTTTTTCCAAGTCCTCTTGCAAACGGAACTTCTCATCCTCGCTGATGGATTTATCTTTCTCTTCGGCGGCGATAAGAGCGCGAACATCTTCGCGAATTTTTCGCGCCGAAATGCGGGCCTGTTCTAATTTCTGATGAAGCACTTTAATAAGCTCTTGGCGGCGCTCGGAGGTGAGCTCGGGCAAATTCAAACGAATCAGCCGGCCATCGTTGACCGGATTCACGCCCAGACCGGAATCGCGAACTCCTTTTTCTACGGCTCCCAGCAAACTTTTATCCCACGGCTCAATGGTGAGCGTCTTGGGGTCGGCCACCATGATAGTGCCCACGGCCTTGAGCGGCTGGCGGCCGCCATAGGCTTCCACCGTGATAGCGTCAAGCATGGCGGTGGTGGCTCGGCCGGTGCGCAACTGAGTGATGTCGCCTTTGAGAAATTCAATAACCTTGGCGAATTCTCCTTTGAAATCAACGATATTCATATAACTTATTTTTTATCAGGAATAGTGAAACCCATAAACAAGGTGCCTGTTTCGGTGGGATGAATAACCATGCTGACGGGAATGGTATTAGTGGGTAATTTTTTAGTCACCCAGTTATTGCCGCCATCGGTGGTTTTATAAAAAGTAGAACGACTGGCTGTATTCTCGCCCAGCACCGTGCCGACATAGTACATTTCTTTCGCGTTGGAAGGATTCACGGCAAAGGCATAAATATTCACACTGCCAGGCGGACTCAAAAGTTTAACATCAGTCCAGCTGTCGCCGGCGTCTTCTGAATACAAAATGCCATATTTAGAAATCCAATAGAGAGTATTTTTCTTGCTGGGATGCAGTACCAAACGATAGAAATAAAGGCTTTCATTGAAACTCTGTAAACTGCGACTTAGGCTGACCCAGGTGCGCCCGCCATCATCCGAGCGAATAAAGCCGCTATCGGCGCCAGCCACATAGATGCGCCCGGGCGTCAAGGGATCGGTGGCTAGAAATTGTAAATTAGCTTTGAACGTCTTGATGGCGCGCCAGCCATCGCCGCCGTTCAAACTTTCCAAAATCTGACCGCCAAAGAGGGCCGCGTAGACAGTGGCGCGCTTGCTATAGTCAAAGCCGAGTGCCACAATGCGCTGGCCGCGCTGTTCCGTATACACCGTCTTCCAGGTGCGGCTGCAATCGTTGGTTCTAAATATATTGGCGCCATCACTGACGAGAATAGTGCATTTGTCGGTCGGGTCAACGGCCAACGCGTAGATGTAGCGGCCTTGCATGGCGGCGGCCACCTGCCAACTACTGCCTTTGTCATAGCTATAGTAAAGACCCTGGCCGCGAGTGGCGAGATAAAGAGCGTTGGGGTCGCTCGGGTCGGTAAAAATTCGGTACACTTTTACCCCAGCCAGACTTTTCACCCCTTGCGTGGTGGGAAACACGTTGCTTTGTTGCCAGCTATCGCCCTTGTCGGTGGAGCGAAATACTCCCATGGGGCCGGCGGGAGCCGATGAACCGCCAAAACCGCCACAGCCCGCGCCGCGCGTGGAGGGAATAGCCAGCGTGGAGAGAAAAAACAATTTTTTTGACATAGTATTTAAAAAATTTATAAAGGGAGAATGGCGCGCTCCACCAACAGGCGGGGATGGATGTTGCGCTTCAAAAGAACTTTCGCTTCCATAAATGAATCAATGACCCGAGCGATATCGCTTCCGGCGAGAGAGGCCAATTTCCCTTCCGGCCACCCCCGCCCCGCGGTAATCTGATTTTTTTGTAACAGCGCCTCGCGCCAACAACTTATCCAAATATCAAGAATTTTCCGCAATTTCTCCCGACCGCGTTCGGCGTCTTCTTTGTCGCCAAAAGCATTATCTACCAATTTAAGTTTCACGTAAAATGGCGCACCCACCAGCGAACGGCAACGCTCCACCTCGGCGAAATGCGCTTCAAACGCTCCATCGTCTTGGAGCAGCGCCAACGCCCGCCCCGGGCAAAAAACCGCCGCCAGCGCGGCTTTTTTAGCTCTCAGCTCTGGAAACCCGGCGGCAGAGAGCCCGGCGATCAATTCGCTCTCCGGAAGCGGAGGCAAATAAAAAATCTGCGCGCGCGAACGAATAGTCGGCAATAATTTTTGGTCGTCATTGGTGAGAAGGAACAAAACGCTTTTTTCCGGCGGTTCCTCTAACGTTTTTAGGAGCGCGTTTCCCGAACTTTCATTTAGAAGTTCGGCGTCGTCAAGAATCGCCGCCTGATACCCGCCCGACCAGCTGGTCTGCCCCAGATGCGCGCGCAACGCCCGCACCTGATCAACGGAAAAATCTTTGTTCAGCTTGCCGGTCTTCTCGTTGACCACGCGTTCCACATAATAGAAATCCGGATGCCGCTCTAATTTGGCCTCGGCAACGCCTAAAAGCTTGGCGGCGATATGGCGAGCCACCGCGCGTTTTCCCACACCGTTCGGCCCCGAGAAACAATAGGCGTGGCTTAAAGAGCCGTTCTTAACGGCATCCTCAAAAAAAGCAAGAAGACGATGATGGCCGATAATCACAGGCTGATTAACTAAAGGGACTATCAATATAACCAGTATATCAACTCTTGGATACTTTGACAATCTCGGCCCAGGTGGCGGCGGCTGTTTTCTCCCAGGAAAACAGCGATGCGCGTTCATAGCCAAGCGATCGGAGTTTTTCCCGCTCGCTGTTATTTTCCAGCAACGCGTTGATCGCCCGCGCTAAATCGGCCGCGTCGCTCGGGTCAAAGTAACGCGCAGACGAGCCGGCGACTTCCGGCAGAGGCCCAACGCGACTGGCTACCACGGGTGCGCCCGCGGCCATAGCTTCTAGAACAGGGATGCCAAAACCCTCGTAGGCTGACGGAAAAACAAAAATTTCAGCGCTCCCAACGAGCAGAGCTAAAAATTCTCCGGGCACATAGCCAAGAATAATAATATCTTTTTTGTGCGGGCTTTGTTTGATAGCCTCTGAAACCGCCTCATAGCCAAACCCTGGTTTGCCCACGAGGACAAGCTGGATATCATGCTGTTTTTTAACCAGATCAAAAGCCTCAACGAGACGGCGGGGATTTTTTTTGGCCTCCAGCCGTCCGGTGGTCATGATGAACGGCTTAGAGAGGCCGTAATTTTTGGCGAGCGCTTCGCTCTCCAAAACGGCGCCGGAACAAAAACGACGGCGATCAAAACCAAGCGGTATAACTGCGGTCTTCTCCGCCGCCGAGCGGCCGTACAATTTTTCTAATTCGGTTTTGTTAAATGACGAGGACGTAATCAAGCGCGCGGTTTTTTTTATGATTAGCCAATTCATCAAACGCAGATATTGCCGCCCCCAAAAACGATACACTCCGGGGCAAACCGCAAAAGCGCTGTCGTGAATCATAGCAACGGTTTTTGGATAAGCAACGAACGGAATAAGCTGGCTGGGCGCAAAAAAAATATCCAGCGGATGAAATAACAGCTCCCACGCCAGCCGCGTCTGGCTCCAAAGTTTTTTGAACGGCCAGCGAAGCACTTTCACTTCCCAGTTGCCCGGCATAATTTCCAACCCATTCCGGAGCGGTTCATTTGAATACAAAATAACCCGGACGCCAGCCGGGATTATAGTTTTGAACTCTTGAATAATTTGAAAACAATACTCTTCAACGCCGGTGCGATTGGATTTATTCGCGTGCGCCGCTTCAATGCCGATGACCATATTATTTGGTAGCCAAAATACTGCGCTTATAGCTATCCAAATTTTCCAGCGCGATGCCGGTGCCTTTGATGACGCATAAGAGCGGCTCTTCCGCCACATAAGTCGGCACGCCGGTGGCCTGGGCGATAAGCTCGTCAAGATTGCGCAGAAGCGCCGAGCCGCCGGAGAGAATAATGCCTTTATCCATCACATCGGCCGACAATTCTGGCGGCGTTTGGTGCAAAACTTCTTTAATAGTGCTTACCAACAGTTCCAAATCATGCTGGAGCGCTTCGGTAGTATCGTCGGAGTTCACTGATAAAATACGCGGCAAACCCGTAACCATGTCGCGTCCCTTTATTTCCATAATGAGCGGCTTTTCCATAAACATAGCCGATCCGACGCTAATTTTAATCTCCTCGGCGCTGCGTTCGCCAATAGCGAGATTATATTTATGGCGGATATATTCAACGACCGATCGATCAAATTTGGTGCCGCCGACCCGGACTGAACCGGACGACACGATGCCGCCCAGCGAAATAACAGCTATTTCCGCCGTGCCGCCGCCGATGTCTATAATCATATGCCCGGAAGCCGCGCCGATTGGAATATCAGCGCCAATGGCGGCGACTATGGGTTCTTTGATGATATACGCGGCGCGGGCGCCAGCGGCGATGGTGGCGTCTATCACGGCGCGGCGCTCGGTAGAGTTAATGCCGCCTGGCACGGCCACCATCACCTCGGGACGGAACAAACGCACGCCGCCCATAGCCTTGTTGATAAAATAACGGATCATCGCCTCGGTGGTGTGATAACTCGCGATAACGCCATCTTTAAGCGGCCGTTCGGCGATGATGGTGTCGGGCGTGCGGCCGATCATGTCTTTGGCTTCCAGGCCGACAGCCAATACTTTACCATCGGCCTTGGAAATCGCCACCACCGACGGCTCATTTACCACAATCCCTTTTTTCGGAACATAAACGAGCACATTCGTAGTGCCCAAATCAATGCCGATTTTTTTGATAAACATAATACGTTCGCTACAAATTACAATGACACTGAAAATTCTCGATCGGTTTTTAAATCGGTCGCGAGGTCGTATAAGGTGTCTCCGTGCTTGGCCGGCCCTTCGCCGGGGGCGGCGCCCCGTACTGGTTTACCAAAATCTAGACGCAATGTCAATCGCGGCGAAAGCGTGCCGATTTGTTTTTGCGCGAGCAATTCATAGCGCCCGGCGCGGATAGCGGCGACTACCACGGCGGGCAAATCATAAGTAAAAGAGAGCGTGCCGGTTCTACCGGGCTCCACGGCAATAAATGCTCCAAACCACTGCCGGCCGTTATCAACTCCCTCATCAACCGCTCCGGGTTTAGCGCTACGGTCTGTTTCCATCGCGCCGGCAGATGAAACGAGCGCGCTCCCCAGAGGCACGAACACCCGCGCATAGTTACGATAGCGGCTGGTGCGCCAAGTAAAAGCTCCCCGATTGTTATAGGTCATAGCAACGGTCGCGCGGATGCCAGCGGATGTCGGAACAAAGGTATATGAAAGAGCGCGATCAATAACGGCATCCGTCTTGAGGGCGCCTAGGTTGGCGTCGGCCCATAGAAGATAGTCCGCTGTATTTTGACGCATCGTTCCGCTCCAGCCTTGAGCGAGCAAAGCCGTTTCTTCGGCGGGAGAGGCTGAATAGACGACAATGTGTTTCTCCTTCAAAAGCGCGGATGCGAGCGCGCTATATTCCGACCAATGAAAGGCGGAGCCGGCGACCACCCGGCGGGCTAGAGCGCGCACCAAATCATCTAAAATTTTCTTGCGCTCGCTGAAAGCTTGCCCGCGTTTAGCGTACCCGTATTCTACTTCATATTCTAATTTTTCCACCGCGTTCTCCGCGGTAAATTCCCGCCCGGCAACTGTAATGGGGCCGGTTATCGCCAACAGTTTTTCCAAAACCGTCGGCGTTAAGCCAACCACCGCGTCAATTTCGTTGCCGGCCACCCCGCCTTCCAAACGAAAGAGAGCAAGCGATGTGGAAGCCGACTCGGCAAAATCCGGCGACCAATTGCTGTCGCGCAACTGCCACCTGTCAATTAACAAATATTTTTTAAGCGGCGGCGGCGGCGGCAAAAAATATTTATCTTTCGCCCGATTGTCAATAACCTCGGTGCCGGCGACAGTTAAAATTGACGGAATTCCCCGGGAGACTTTTACCACCGAGTAGGCGCCGATGAAACCGCCGCCCGGCCGGAGTTCAGTATTATTCAAAAATAAAACCAGATAGGTGCGGGTTTTTAAAAAACCAAGCATGGCCGGAAAGAGAGCGGCTCCGTCCGAAACGGCGGCCGGCGCCAAGGTCTGCGCGGCCCGGTTGAATACAGCCTGACGCGTGGAGGGCGCGGTCGCTAAAAATTTAGCCAAACCAGCCAGGCCAATAAGCGCTATAAGAACAGAGGCAAAAATAAAAATTTTCTTCCGCGCAGTCATACAATAACTTGGTTAAGCCGGCTTCAACGCGGCGCGTTTTTTGGCGGACACATTAAATCCGAGATACCGCCCAAACATTAAATGCGTTACCGCGTCCAGACAAGGCAAAGACGAAAAGAAAAACAATGACACCGGCACTAACAGCCACTGCAAAATCATATAAAGATATTTGTGGCGGCGTTGTCCGGCCGGGCGCGGTGGCAAAATAAGCATGCTCATCACCGTGGAAACCAACAGGCCGACCATAGCCAGTTGCATGAGAATTTCCAAAATTTGCGGCGTGTTAAAAAAAAGCGCGCTTTGGCGCACGGCCGAGTCGGCCAGCCAAAGCGGCAACCGGCCGAGAAAGGTGATAAGAATAGTTACCACCGCCCAGCTCCACTTGCCCTCCCACTCGTGAAATAAAATAACGATTTTATCCCACCGACGAATGGCCGGGTGCGTGCGGAA
Source organism: uncultured Gammaproteobacteria bacterium (assembly GCA_964531745.1). Taxonomy (GTDB): domain Bacteria; phylum Patescibacteriota; class Patescibacteriia; order Magasanikbacterales; family GWA2-37-8; genus JACRFW01. The sequence goes on along the minus strand of CAZHFX010000017.1, from coordinate 6,798 downwards.
TTGCCACAAGAGATAGCTGATATTCTCTGTTCCCCACGCCCAGCGGCGTTGTTGTAAATACAAATTTTTTAAACTGACGAACCAGCGATCATCTCTAACCGTATCCATGGAGACAGGCACATAGAGCGGGGTCACTTCATAATCACCGCCATAATGAAGCCAGCACTGGAAAAAAATCCGTGAATCTTCACTGATAATATCTTTGGCGTGAAAACCGCAATCAACGGCCGCCTGAAAACTCATGCTGTGCGAGGAAAATGTCACTAGATGCTCTAGACGAGCGAGGCTGAAAAGCATCCAAAAGGTAGTGCCAAACGCCATGATGCGCAATACTGCCGGTGAATCCCACAAATTATTATTATACAGCGTCACCGGCTGGAAAGAACTGCGCGTGGGGCGCGGGTGGCGCAGATACAGGCAGGTTAAATGAGCCAGATAATCCGGGTGCGCCACCGTATCAACATCAAACACGGAAATAATGATGTCGCTGTAACTCCAGCCATGCTCATCGGCAAATAATTTGAACTGCTCTTCCGCGTGATGAATGTTTGAACCTTTGCCGGGAATCTCGCCCGGCAAACCCTGCGGGTGCGTATAAAGAAGGACATCGGCGAAAACCCCCTGATAAGCTTGGCTGATTTTCTGTTTGAGCTCCGCCCAATGCTCTGCCTGGCGCTCTTCGCCAGAAATGACGACATATATCTGGCGCGCCGGATAGCTGGAACGGCGGAGCGCTTCAAGCGTAGTCTGAAGCACTCCCCAAGGCTCATTATAGACCGGCAAGAAAACCACGTTAATCTTTTTCTCCCACGCCGAAAACTCTCTTTGCAGTTGCTCAAACCAATGAATTTTCACGGCGGCGCGAAAACGGCTCCAGGAAACGATGATATATAAAGAAAAGTACGCCACCCGCAACACCCAATAAACATCAAAAATTATGATAATATAAATCATGACCAACGGACGCGTAAAACTCAATACGATGGCGATGATTATCGTCAGCCAAATGCTCAAACCGGGCAAAATCTCATACAAACGATACCGCTGATAGTCGGAAAGCATAACAATTACTTTACTTAGCCTTAGCGAGACGGACCCAGGCGAGGAAGCGCCTTGTACTCGGGGAGAATATACTGCCCCGGCGCGGCTAGAGCGAGCCGCGCTTTTAATTCCTCTGGGGTACACCGCGGTGGCGCGGCCGCCACTGGAACATTCAACGCGTAGGCGAGCGCGTTCGCGATGGTGGCGGAAAGACGAATGGTGGTAAAACGCTCGCTCGCGACTCGGAGGCCGATACCGGTTATGGCGCGGAGCGGCGCGGCTATCTCCGCGAATAGCCGGGCAAACACGTTCAACGCGGCGCTGCGCTCCAGCACCAGGGCCGACGTTTTTTGCCATCTTTTTCCTGGCGCATAGAAAAGCGCCATTTGTTCGTTTACCGTCACTTCAATGAGCACAAGCATAACAGCCTAATTCAGATGATATTCATCAACCACGGAGAGATGCCTGGCTTCAAACAGGCTGTAGAGAAATTTGTCGCCAATCTCCCGCCGATCGCGAAATTCCCTCTCATCAAAAATGGTATAGCGCACTACTTTGCCCAGCTCGTTCTCATAGTCTTTAACGAGCCTGGCGACCGTGAGCGGTTTAATTTTCCCAACGATCAGGAGATCGGTACTCGTTTCTTTTTCCTGTAAAAATATACCGGTCAAAAGAAGCAATTTTATACTGCCGGCTTTATTCTTTAACATCTCCACCAAATGCCGTTCTTCGCCGATTTCTGCCTTGAGCAAAAGCGCTTTAAGTTCCGGATATAAAAGCGAATTGGAATCAAGGCGATAATATTTGGAACGCCCGGTCCCAACGGCTTCATGAGTGGTAATTTCATTAAACGGCACCCCCTTAATTAAACCAATTTTCTCTAGATTCATAATCTCGCGACGAACAGCGTTTAATTGCCTTTCCGTCAAACGAGAGAGCTCGCGCACATAAAACGCCTGATCGGGAGAACGAAAAAAAATCTTCAATAATAGCAATCTAGTTTTTGAACCAAAAAAGTGTTCAAGCATATTTTTTTACTTTTTCCATTCTCTTCTTCCCGCCGACCGCCATAGACGCCGGGTGTACTCATATAGTATAATAATTTTGGCTATAAAAGTCAAAAAGAGCAAAGTATGGCGACTATGGACCAAATACTCCGACTCAACGAATTCTTTGTGGAAGGAGGAAAGCAGGAATTATCTCACGTGTTTCTCCACATCACCGAGCCATCTACGCCCGCCGAGATGGACAAAGGCTATTTTTTTGCCGTTTGCGAAATCAACAACGCCGACGTCGCCTACATCGCCCGCCTGCAAACTATTATTGACCAGGCGGAGAATGATTATTATGAAATTTCCGACGATGCCGAAAAAAATTCCCTGGAGCTGGTGCTGGAAAAAATCAACCAGGAAACGCCGGCACTCGCCAAGCCGGGAGTGGGTCTGCACTGCGTCATCGGAGCGATTCGGCGGCCAGAAGTGTTTTTTGCCTATCACGGCGAACCGCACATGGTGCTTTTCTATCAAGATCGGCAGGGACTCTGCCAAAAAATAGATTTAACGGCCTCTCAAAACGACGACTCTTCTGCCGCCGAACCGGGCCAACTTTTTTCCCAGATTGTCCAGGGCAAAATCAGTCCGCGCGATTATCTTTTCATCGGCACACCCCACATCGTTGACTATTTTAACTACGACCGCTTGGAAAAAATCATCACTACTCGATCGGCGCTAGAAAGCGCACGGCATCTTGAACGAGTCCTCCGCGAACTTAAGGACGGCTACTCCTTCGGCGGCCTGCTCGTTCATCTCTCGGAACCAACCGATCAGCGCGGCGGCATTAGAAAAATTCCGGTTTCTCCGGAGAGAACCGTTTCAACAGCCTCGCTCCGCGGTTTGTTCCAGACTGAACAACAAACGTCAAACACGCTGTCCGCCTCCATTATCCCTCGCCTAAAAATGGCCGCCGGCGCGCTTTTACGAAAAAATCCGGCCAACCGGATGACCGAACCGGCAACGCCAAAACCGCGCCTAGAGGCGGAGGCGTCAACCGGAATCCACGCCCCTCACGCCGCCGTCCGCCGCGCGAAAAAATTGCCGCCTGCCGCTACTTGGACGAATTTTTTTGCGGCCGGTAAAGTTATGGCCCCGAAAATATTTATGGCCATCGGCCGAGCAATCTGGAGCCTGCTTTTGCTGCTGGCGGCGCTAATCAACGCTATTTTCAGAACAATCGGCCTTTTGGGAATTATAATCATCAACTACCAAAATCGCCGGCGAACGATTATTGAAGATTGGAAACGCAGTTGTCATAGCCATTGGGAAAATTTCAAACAACTGCCATTTTTAACTAGAGTGTTGATTATTTCCGCCGTAGCGGCCGGGCTTATTTTCGCGAGCACTCTTATCATCATCCGCTACCGCCAAAACAAACAGGCGAAAGAACAGCAGTTCCAATCGACAGTCCAATCCATTAAAAACAAAACCAACGATGCCGAAAGCGCCCTTATTTATAAAGATGACGCGACGGCGATTGACAATTACGCGGCGGCGGAAGCTCTCTCCGCCAGTCTCGCCTGCCGGACCAAAGAACAGCAGGCCGTCTGCACTGATCTAAAGAAACAGCTCCGAAATTTAGCCGAGCGAGCGCGTAAAATAACAGTGATCACGCCAAATCTTATCATAGATTGGAAAGACAGCCTTGGCGGGCGCGCCCTAAGCGGAGCAATCAAAGTTTCAACTAAACTTGTAGCCTATTCAGACGCGACATCATCATTATATATTTATGACTTATTGACCAAAAAAACAACCGCGCTCGGAACCTATGGCGGCGCCTCCGGTTTCACCGAAGGAGTGACGCCAAAAGAAAATGATTACGCGCTCTTCTCTGCTCAAGGCAAAGACTGGCTGAAATTCACCCCGGCCGATAACAGCTTGGCCCCGGTTGAAATCAGCTACCCGAACGAAAAAGTAGCCATTACCGGCGGTAGCGCCTATAACCCCCGGCTCTACACTTTGGATGCTCTGAATCAACAAATTTATAAGCATGACAGCGTTAAAACCGGCTTTGGCTTGGGGAAAGAATGGCTAAAATCAACAGCGCCCAATTTGGCCGCGGGCGATGACCTCGCCATTGACGGCGATATGTATGTGCTGGAAACAAACGGCCAGATTGAAAAATTCACCGCCGGGCTAAAAATACCCTTCCAAATTCAAGGATTATACCCGGCCCTGACCCGTGGCGGAAAAATTTGGTCATATAACGATGTTGACACGCTCTACATCCTGGACAGCACCGAAAGACGGCTCATCCTAATTGATAAAAATGGCCGCCTCAAAGCCCAGCTGACCGCCGCGGAATTCAAACACCCCAACGGCTTGGCGATTGACGCGCCCAACGCCACCGCCTATATTACTGATGGCAGCCGGCTATTTTCTCTGCCGCTCCCGCAATAAAAAATCCCCCGACTGAATCGGAGGAATTTTTTATTTTTTTGTTTATTACTTCAAAGTAACCTTGCCGCCAGCTTCCTCAATTTTCTTCTTCATAACATCGGCATCTTCTTTCTTGACGCCTTCCTTAATCATTTTCGGAGCACCGTCAACAAGGGCCTTAGCGTCGGCCAAACCAAGACCAGTGATTTCTTTTACCGCCTTGATAACGTTTATCTTGTTTCCGCCAACTTCCGTCAACTCAACGTTGAATTCGGTCTTCTCTTCAACGGCGGCGGCGCCAACGGCCGGGGCGGCCATCATCATGGCCGGGGCGGAAGCGGACACGCCAAATTTCTCTTCCATGGCTTTGACCAATTCTGAAAGTTCTAGAACGGTCAACTGTTCCACTTGAGTTAAGATAGTAGTAATTTTTTCACTCATATAATTTAGAATAATTAAGCAGCTTTTTTCTCTTTGTAAGCATTAAGCACGTTCAAGAGACCGCGCATAATTCCGGCGGAAGCATTCACAAAGCCGGAGATGGGGGCGTTCATTGAACCAACCAATCTGGAAAGAAGCTCCACCTTGCTCGGAAGAGCGGAGAGGCTTTTCACCATGATCTGGTCAATGAATTTACCTTCCAAAATGCCACCAAAAATAGAGACGACTTCGTTTTTCTTGGCGAAGGCCGCGACTATCTTGGCCGGCGCGACTTCGTCTTGGCCGACAAAAGTGGCGACGCCGCCTTTGAAACTTGAAAGGTCAACTCCCGTGAGGCCGGCATCTTCCAAGGCGCGCTTCACCAAAGTTTTCTTGGCCGCGAGCATAGTCACACCTTCTTTACGAGCGTTCTTACGCAGCTCTTCAGACTGGGCGACAGTCAGACCTTGAAAATTGGCGAACACGACACCTTTGGCTTGTTTCAAGCCGGTCAACAAATCTTGTACGGTAGCTTGTTTCTGTTGTTTTGATTTTGGCATAAATACACTTGCTAGGCGACACGCACTGCAAAACAGTTTGAGTCGCTAACAAAAAAAGTGGTTTTTCAACCACAGAAACGTAACCTCGACCTACCAACAGAAAACTGTTGGGGGTTACCTCGGTAGCATAATTAACACCTTTTGGTGCGCTACTATCTATGGTGCGAATATAATAACAAAGATGAACTTACTTGTCAATATCAATGACTGTGCCGTTAAATTTTTGACCAGTGATAGCTAATTTAACCTCGGGTAAGCTGGTACCTTTCACAAACCCTACCTTCAGCCCCAATTTAGCCGCCTTTTTCGCCGCAATCGGATCAAACGGCACATTCGCCCCCGGCACCCATTTACTGCCCACTATTTTTCTAAATCGCTTCCAGGTAAGATTTTCAAATTTCTGCGCGCTGGGATTCACGTTCGGGTCGCTGTCGTAAACGTAATCCACGTTAGACAAATTAAAAATTTCTTTGGCGCCATAGGCTTTGGCCCACAATACCGCGTCGGTATCAGTAGACCAGCCGGGTTTATAACCAGCGGCGATGATTATTGGTTTGTCTGTTTTTACCATTCGCGTTGGCTTGACAACCGTTTTTTCGTAAGCCGCTTCCCCAAATAAACGCCGCATAAAATTGGCGTTGATAGCAGTGGCATCTATCCCCATCCAATCTAGCTCTTCATTTTGAGTGACACCACAACCTTTCAGGGTCTCTTGATAACTGCGGGCAGTCGCCCCGCCGCCGATGACTAAAATAAACTTTTTGCCGAGTCGCACTTGTTCCAAAATCAAATCCCGAAATTTTTTTAAAAATTCAACGTCAAATCCGGTTTTGGGAATAATTATGGAGCCGCCGACGGACAAAATTGTATAATTATTTTCAGACATAAAAATTACCATGGTTTCTTAAAAAAAGTTTTGTTCTTGCGGCTAAGCTTGGTGCGGGCGGAATTTTGCTTGAACGCCTCGGGCCGCCCCGCGAGCCACCGGCTGGGCGTGCGGTAGGCCGTTTTCCCTTTTTGCGCTCGGTTGGAAGAATAGTTTTTCATGCGACGAAGTTTTAACCGCACTGTCGCGGCAATATAATCTGCAAAAACCAGCTCGCGACCGATATACACAGAGCGCCCCAAAAAGCGGCGGAAAAATCGGCCACAAAAAACCCCGACACAAATGACGCCGCGAGCCAAAACATGAGAGCGTTGACTACCAGCGTAAACAGGCCGAGCGTGATGATGTTCACCGGCAAAGTCAAAATCATAATAATCGGCCGAACCAGCAAATTGACAATGCCGATGGCGAAGGCGGCCACAAGGGCGGCGCCGAAATTGTCTAGACGGATGCCCGGCAC
>CAZHFX010000016.1:0-19245 GCA_964531745.1 uncultured Gammaproteobacteria bacterium | reverse complement strand
CTTTTGTCTGTAGCCGCGATATACTCCCGCCACTTAAATGAACACCTTGGCTCTCAAAGTTGTTCAGCTAGATTTCTATAAATACTATGCCCAACAAACAAAATGCTCGCAAAGCTCTGCGCCAGAGTAAAAAACACGCCGCCGCCAATGCGACGCGACGCGATGCCTTCAAAGACGCCATTAAAAAAACCTTGAAGGCCGCCTCGCCGGAAGAGGCCAAGAAATTGGCCGTGGCCGCTCAACAGGCGCTGGACAAAGCGGCCAAAGCGGGGGTGATCAAAAAAAATACCGCCGCCCGCCGATTGTCCCGCCTCATGGCCAAAGTGCACGCGCTGGAAAAGAAAAAATAACGCGCCTCCGCCGATGAGGCGAAAAACTTCAAAAATCCCCCCATTAGTTGGGAGGATTTTTTATACCGCCGCGACGAAGAGATCAATCAAAAGCCCTTGATCAGCCCGGCTGGTTTTAATTTTTATATCAATCGCGAGCAAACGATCATAGACAGCTTCCAGCTTAGCCAAAGAATAGCGCCGCGCGAGAGCAAAATTTTTCTTAGCGGCATAAGGGTGAATGCCCAATTTTTTAGCCACCACATCGCTCGTCGTCGCGCCCTCTCTCTCCAGCAGGTCGGCTATCTGCAAAAGAATTTTAAATTGCCAGATAATAAGTCCAAAAAGCCGCCCGTCTTCTTCACCCAACCGCCGCTGTTCGGTGAGAAGACGAAAAGAGGTTTTATGGTTGCCGCTCACAATGGCATCCGTCATATTAAAAATATTATCATCTACTTTTTCCGATAAAAATAACTCCGCATCGGCGATGGCGATGGGGCGCGCCCCGGCCGTGAACGCTACCAGCTGATTAACCAAAGAATTCAAAAGCCACGTGTCTCCTCCGGCATTAACCACCAGATAATTCACGGCATCCGGCGCAATAGCTCCGCCGCGAGTTGCCACTTCGCTCTCAATCCACCCGGCCAATTTAACGCCGGAGAGAGGCGTGAATTCGCGCGCGTATTTTTCTTTAGCCAACAGAGCCTCCAGCTCTTTGGCTTCTTTCACTTTGCTTAAAGCCTCTCCCTGCCAAAAAATGACTACATTATTTTCAGGAATTTTTTTATCGGCGATGAGCCCTTTCATCGCCGCCAGCGATTCTTTATCGCTGGAGGACAGCAGGTTTTCAATAATGATGAGTCTTTTTTCGGCTAAAAAAGGAGCGGCAAAAATTTCTGCCGTCAATTGGCCAAGCGGACTGGTTTTGCCGTCCACCGCGGCCACATTGTAGCCTTGCGGGTCGCGTTCACGTTTGAATTTTTCAATAGACTCCGCCAAATATCGGCGGCTCCGAAAAGTGTCGGGACCGAAGAGGAATAATATCATACGCTTAATACTACCCTGTTTATCTAAATAAAAAAAGAGGGCTTATGCCGGCGCGGCAGATTCTTCTATTACTTATCTAAAAATGCTATACTGGCAACATTATGAAGCAAAAATTACACGCGGATATTCTCATTCTCGGAGCCGGCATTGGCGGCTACGAAGTCTACCGGACGCTCAATAAACTTCTCCGGCGGCGCCAGCTCAACCAAATAATCACCATCGTTGACCGCGATAACTATTTTACCTTTGCTCCACTGCTCCACGAAGTGGCATCCGGGTCGGTGGAACCCAGCCACTGCGCCATTCCTCTGCGCGAGATCGTCTATAAAACTCCTCATCAATTTATCAAAGCCGAGGCGCTAAAAATTGATCCGAAGAAAAAAATAGTCGCCACCAGCGAGGGCAATGTCTCTTACGACTATTGCGTGGTTGGTTTGGGAAGCGGCGTGAACTTTTTCGGCGTGCCCGGAGCGGCCCAATACTCGCATACCATTCGGACGCTGGCGGGAGCGGCGCGCCTGCATGAAACAATCATAGAAAAGCTGGAGGACACCCGAAACATAACCGCTATCACGGTGGTGGGCGGCGGACTGTCCGGAGTTGAAGTGGCGGGACAGCTGGCTCATCTTATTAAACGCGACTTCAAAAAGCTCTACCCCGGCGACATTGTCACCATCAATCTGGTGGAATTGGGGAGCACGCTGGCGACGCAAACACCGCCCAAAGCCCAACGAAGCATCATCCGGCGACTAACCAAAATGGGGGTCCGCCTGCATTTCAAAACAGCGGTGAAAGAAGTCGCCGCCGACACTATTGTGCTCAAAGATGGCTCGCGAATGCCAAGCGACATAACGGTTTGGTGCGCCGGAATAGAGAATGCGGCGGCGCGCTATCTGCCGGAAGATTATTGCGAACGGGGCCGCTTGCCGGTAACAGCCTGCCTTACCTCGCCCAAAGCGACAACGCTTTACGGCGTTGGCGATATTATTCTGGGGCGCAATGCCGGCAGTGATACGCCCTACCCGCCGCTCGGCGAAGCCGCCCATGTCCAGGGAAAATATATCGCCCGTCATATAATATCTAGACTGCGGAACAAAAAAATCAAACCGTTTTATTTTAAATCCAAAGGAACCTTAATGCCGATCGGCGAGCGTTACGGCGTGGCTATTTTTGGCAATGTCGTTCTAACCGGCCTCATCGCCTGGTGGTTGCGCCGCGCCGTTTATATCATCTTCATGCCGGGTCTGATATTTAAATTTAAATTAACGCTAAATTGGACCTTGCGATTGTTCGGATTTAACGATATAATTACCATTGAACAAAATAAAAAGAATTAATTTTAATTTTAATTCTATGTGCAAAATGGGAATCAGCGGCTGTCCTCACAAAACAGCCAAAAACGTCGGGCTTTTGGCCTTGCGCGTCGCCATCGGCGTAATTTTTATCTACATGGGTTATAGCAAGCTCGGCCCCAATCACGCGGGAGCGGCTGGCCTGTTTGAAGCCATCGGCTTCCCGGGCGGAGGCAATTTTTGGGCTTATTTTGTCGGTACTTTTGAGTTAGTCGGCGGTTTGATGGCACTCTTCGGCGCCTATCTGCGTTTCGCGGCGGTTTGGCTCTCAATTATTATAGTAGTTGCGATGCTCACTGTTCACCGCGGCGGCCCATTCGTTGGCTACTTCTTGCCGCTATCGGTCTTGGGCGGCTGTTTGGCTCTGCTCGGCGCTGGCGCCGGAAGCTACCGTGCTGTAAAAAGCGAATGTTTCTGCAAAGACTGCCGAACGATGTGCGCGGAAATGGGGGGTGGTTGCGGTGGTAAGTGTGGCGGATCGTGCGGCGGGGATGGCGGCGAATGTGGAGGCGATAAATGCGGCGGCGACTGCTCCAACGGCAAACCGGATGAACAACGCGAGTGTTGCGGAAAATAAAATATTTTTAAAGTCAAACCGCCCCGATTAAATCGAGACGGTTTTTTTGTTTATTTTTGCCCGCTTGACAACCACTTGACAACTGGAATTAGTCTACTTGACAACCACTTGACAACTGTGCTATACTGCTCGCTATATGGGGTTAAATCAACTGGCCATCCTACGGCTGGCCAAAAAACAACCGACCATTAAAACAAGGGAAATAGCCGAGAAGTTTAGCGTCTCGCGCCAGCATGCCAGCTTGCTTATAAACGGCCTCGTGGCCCAAAATAAGCTAATTAAAATTGGCGGGACGGCTAAGGCCTTTTATGTTTTGCCAAAATTTGCCCGAAATCATGTTGACATCTTGCCCGTTTCCCTTAAAAAGCGCCTTCTTAACAAACACCTGCAAGAACACGAGGTGCTGGAAACTGTGGAAACACAGTTGCCTTTACTTTTGAATCTTCCCGAAAATGTCCGCAGTATTTTTGTCTATGCCTTTTCGGAAATGCTTAACAATGCCATTGAGCACTCCGGGTCGCCAAAAATTGACATTGAAGTAAGCCTCAAACAAAAACAGCTAGCCTTCGCTATAAATGACTACGGCATTGGCGCATTCCGGAATATTATGCAACACCGCAAACTCCACTCTGAGCTTGAGGCCATCCAAGACCTTCTGAAAGGAAAGGTTACCACCCAGCCAAAATCACACTCTGGCGAAGGCATCTTTTTTACATCCAAAGCATCTGACATATTTATTTTGGAGAGCTTTGGACATCGTTTGATGATTGACAACACAATCAATGATATATTTGTAAGCGGGTTGCCTCGTAGCAAAACAGGCACCAAGGTTATTTTTGCCATTTCTAGCCAATCGCCGCGACATCTAAACGACATTTTTAAAGAATATACTGATACACGCGATGAAACTGGCTCGCCGTCTTTTGATAAAACTACAATCAGAATTAGGCTCTACACTGTTGGCGGTATTTTTGTGTCGCGTTCGCAGGCTCGGCGGGTATTAAGCGGCCTCAATAAGTTCAAACACATTATTTTTGACTTTGACCGCGTCCCGATGGCGGGTCAAGCTTTCGCTGATGAAGTCTTCCGCGTCTTTCAAAATAAATACCCTGATATTAGATTAGAACCGATTAATATGGACGAGTCTGTCCGTTTTATGGTAGAACGGGCACGGGGAAATAACCCACGCAAAAATCGCGTTTTTTCTGATTAATAAACGACCCTCGTTGGACTGGTTTTGTTTGACTTTACCGAGGCTTTTTGAGAAGATGGGGACACAATGACATCAGTCAGCCTTATTGATATTAATTTTTTAACGACCAAACCCGCTGGCGGCGGGGCGTAATGGTCGTCGCAAAAATTAATATCAATACGGCTGAGTCTAAATATAAACTATGAAACCTACCTATCCAATTTATTGCGCCGGAGAATTTATTACCACCAACACGGAATTACCGGTGGTTTTTCCTTATAATGGTGAAATTGCCGCCAAAACCTACCTAGCCGGAGCGGACGAGCTGGAAAAAGCGATCGCGGCCGGAATTTCGGCCGAGAAACCGATGAAAGACCTCCCGGCCTACGCGCGTTCCGAGGCCATGTTACACCTCGCGTGCCGAATCGCCGAGCGCAAAGAGGAATTCGCCGAAGCGATGGTTTTGGAAGTCGGCAAGCCGCTCTTTTACGCCCGCATTGAAGTGGACCGGGCGATTCAGACCTTTACCGACGGCGCCGAAGAGGCCAAACGCCTCTACGGCGAATGGCTGGCGCTGGATCGCGCGCCGAGCGGCGAGCAACATGAAGGCACGGTGCGCCGGTTCCCGGTCGGGCTAGTCGCCGCTATTGCCCCCTTTAATTTCCCTCTAAATTTAGTAGCCCATAAATTGGCCCCGGCGATTGCCGCCGGCTGTCCAATCATCCTTAAACCGGCCAGCAAAACGCCTCTTTCGGCCCTGCTTTTGGCCAAACTGATTGCGGAAACAAAATTACCAAAAGGCGCGGTCTCTATTTTGCCGATGGACCGGGCAACCGGCGACAAACTGGTTACTGATGAACGATTCAAACTTTTGACTTTCACCGGCTCCCCGAGCGTAGGCTGGGATATGAAAGCGCGGGCCGGCAAGAAAAAGGTTGTACTGGAGCTTGGCGGCAACGCGGCGGCGATTATTACAAAAACAGCCGACATAAAAAAACATTTAAAAAAAATCATTGCCTCGGCCTTTGGCCAGAGCGGACAAAGTTGTATTCATACCCAGCGAATTTTTGTGCATGAATCCAAAAAAGAAGAATTTTACGCCGCGTTTGCGGAAGAGGCAAAAAAAATAACCTATGGCGACCCGTGCGCCGAAGCGACAATGTTTTCCAGCATGATTGATGAAGCGAACGCGAACCGCATTGACGCTTGGGTGAAAGAAGCGATGGCGGATGGCGCGGCTGTGCTCGCGGGCGGACAGCGACTCTCCAAAACCGGCTATGCGCCGACTATTTTAACAAGAACTGACCGAGAAATGCGCGTGTGCGCCGAAGAGGCGTTCGCGCCGGTGGTAGCGCTGGAAGAATACCGTGATTTTAAAGACGCCATAGCGCGGGTGAATGATTCAAAGTTTGGTTTACAAGCGGGCGTTTTTACCAATGAACTAACCGAAATGACCTATGCCTTTGAAAACCTGGAGGTGGGCGGCGTGATTATCAACAATGTTTCCAGTTTCCGCGCCGACTCCATGCCTTATGGCGGCGTGAAAGACTCCGGCCTCGGCCGCGAGGGCGTGCGCTACGCCATTGAGGATATGACGGAGCGGAAAGTGCTCGTGATAAATAAAGATTTCTAGCGCTATGACCGCCTCCGACATTTTTGTAAAAATTTTGGAACAGCACGGTATTGAATATTGCTTCGCCTTGCCCGGCGAAGAAAATTTACATTTTTTAGAGGCATTGCGAAAATCAAAAATTAAAGTGGTAATCACCCGGCACGAACAGGCGGCGGCGTTTATGGCCGCTACCTATGGCAGGCTGACCGGCAAACCCGGACTCTGCCTCTCCACTCTGGGTCCAGGCGCCCTGAATTTGGTAAATGGGGTGGCCTATGCCCAGCTTGGCGGCATGCCTCTCATCGCCCTTACAGGACAAAAGGCGCTCTTGGATAATTGGCAGGCAAAATTTCAGATGGTAGACATAGTTAATGTAATGCGCCCGATCACTAAACTGGCGGCCGCAATTCCGACGCCGCAAGCTATTAGCAAAATGGCCCACTACGCGTTGACGGTCGCTCGCGAAGAAAGGCCCGGGGCGGTACACCTGGAAATCCCCGAGGATATTGCCGGCGCGAAGTTTGTTGGCGACTGTGGCAAATATGAAACCTTGCCCAATCGCCGGCCGGTGGCGGACGAAAAAGCGATTCGGCTGGCGGCAGAAATCATCAAAGGCGCCAAGAAACCCATAATAATAGTGTCTGGCGGCGGAAGCCGCAAGCTGGTTACCAAGCAACTGCGAAATTTGGTAAACCTCACCGGACTATATGTGATTGGCACCCAGCTCGGGAAAGGCGTTTTGCCGGATGACGATGAACGTTCTCTGTTCGCCCTCGGCATACACAAGCGCGACTATGTCAACGAAGCGATTGACGCGAGCGACCTGATCATCGCCGTAGGCTACAGCACCGGCGAACATCCGCCTTACATTTGGAATAAAAACAAGGACAAGAAAATTTTGCATATAGACTTCACCTCGGTGGAGCCCGATGAATATTACCTGCCGGCTTTCCAAGTTATCGGGGATATTTCTTACACGCTATGGTCTTTGCAGGAACATCTAAAAAATGCCATTTTTGAAGCTGAGTTATTTAAAAATTTAAGAACAAAACTAACGCAAAAGTACCGGGAAAAAACCGACAGCCCTGCCTTCCCGCTCCTGCCCCAACGCATCGTGGCCGATGTCCGCGGGGTGATGGCTCGCGAAGACATAGTAACGCTGGATAACGGCATCTATAAACTGTGGTTCGCGCGGCAATATCAAACTTACTCCCCCAATACTTTGCTCCTTGATAACACGCTCGCGACCATGGGAGCGGGGCTCCCCAGCGCCATGGCCGCCAAACTTCTCAACCCCGGCAAAAAAGTGCTGGCGGTATGCGGCGATGGCGGTTTTATGATGAACTCGCAGGAGCTCGCGACCTGTGTGAAAGAAAATATTCCGGTGGTCACCTTGATTCTAAACGACAACGCCTTCGGGTTCATTGAATGGAAGCAAAAAAATATGGACCTGCCGGAGTATGCCGTGAAACTAATCAATCCGGATTTTGTAAAATACGCCGAGAGCTACGGCGCGCTGGGACTGCGGGTAGAATCGGCCGACGACCTGATTCCAAAATTAAAAACCGCTTTTGACAGCGGCCGACCAGCAGTGATTGAATGTCCAATTGATTACAGCGAAAACGACAAGGTATTCAACGAAGAATTAAAAAATATCTAAAAGACGGGCTTATTTTATCTCTCCCCAACTTCGCCCGCTCCCCACTTCCACCTTCACTGGAACACGGAGTTGCACCACGTTTTCCATCACATCTTTGAGAGTTTTGCTGATTTTTCCAACAAATTTTTCTGACGCTTCCACCACCAGCTCATCATGCACCTGTAAAATCATCTTAATTTTTGGATTGGCTAGTTTCTCAATGGCTTTTTCCACGGCGATCATCGCCATTTTTATAATATCGGCGGCTGTGCCCTGCACGGGGTGATTGATGGCCATGCGCTCGGCGGCGCTGCGCAACTGATAGTTGGTGGAATTTAGCTCGGGAATATAACGGCGGCGGCCAAAGAGGGTTTCACAATAACCCTCTTTTTTAGTAAAGGCCAGCGTATCATCAATATATTTTTTTACGCCGCTAAACTCTCTAAAGTATTTATCAATAAAAGCCTGGGCCTCGTGATGAGGAATTTCGGCGCGCCAGGAGAGGCCGTGCGCCCCCATGCCATAAAGCACGCCAAAATTTACTTCTTTGGCCGAGCGGCGCATTTCTTTGGTTACCTGGCCGAGCGGCACGCCGTGAATGGCCGCGGCGGTCGCTTTATGAATGTCCTCATCTTTCTCAAAAATTTCCATCATTTTTTTATCTTGCGCGAGCGACGCCACAATACGCAGTTCAATTTGCGAATAGTCGGCGCTGACTAGAACATTGCCCTCTTCCGCCACGAAAGCAGAGCGAATTTCCCGGCCCAGATCAGTCCGAATTGGGATATTCTGTAAATTGGGGTCGGAACTAGAGAGCCGGCCGGTGGCGGTGACAGCTTGGTTAAAAGTGGTGTGAATGCGTCCAGTGGTTTTGTTAATCAAATTGGGTAAAACAGAAATATAAGTGTTGTCCAGCTTGCACAGCTCGCGATGAGTTTCAATTTTATCAATGATGGGGTGAAGGCCGCGCATCTTTTCCAGCTGTTCAGCGCCGGTTGAGAGGCCGGTTTTGCCTTTTTTGATGCCGGCCGCCGGAATTTCCAATTTCTCAAACAGCACTTCGCGCAACTGTACCGGCGAGGAGATATTGAATTCTTCCCCCGCCAGAGTGTAAATAGCCTTGGACACCTCTTTGATGTGATTCTTAACTCGTTTTTCCAGCGCGCTCAACTTTTTATCATCAATCGCGACGCCGTTTAGTTCCATTTCGGCTAATACCGGCTCAAGCGGCATCTCCAGTGTTTCCAGGAGGCCTAGGTTATCAACTTTGACCAACTCTTTTTTGAGCTCAGGAGCGGCCTCTGCCAGCAAAAAGAGCTCGTGGGCGATCATTCGCCCGTCAACGCCAAACAGGCTCTCCTGCCCATTGCCGGCGGGCAATTCTTTTCCTAAAACTTTCAAAATGATGCTCGCCGCATCATGCGCCCGATTGCCCGGATTCAACAGATAGCTCGCAATCATACAGTCAAACAATTTATTTTTTACCATAATGCCGGCGAGATTTTTAACCGCCTTGAGAAGCCGCTTCAGGTCATGCCCGACCAGCTCATAACGGTCGCTGGCGAACAGCTCCAGCACCCTTGGCAGGGCTTCCCCGGTGACATAAAAACCGGCGTGTTGAACCACCAGCGCCAGCCCGGTAAGACTGCCGGAAAAAACATCTCCTGTCGCCACCGCGCGCGCCGCGTAGATTTGAGAGGCCGCAACAACAGCAAGAAGTTCGCCGGCGGCGGCCGCTGTTTTTACTTCGGTAAAAATTAATTCTTTTTTGGGGAAACGTTTCCCAGAAAAAGTTTTTTTTGTCTCGCCGAAAGACTGTTTCTCGCCCGGCAAACGTTTCAACAAACTAAAAAATTCTAAGCGGCTGAAAAGCGCCGTTATTTTTTCGCGATCAAACGGCTGGAGGCGGCAACGCTCAAGGGCAAAATTTAATTCCGGCACTTGGCAATCAAGAGTGGCCAATTCTTTGCTCATAAAACCGCTCTCTTTGCCCTCCGTCAATTTTTTTATAACGCCGTCTTTAACGCCCAGCACTTTTAGCCCATCAATTTTTTTATAGATTGTTTCCAGATTGCCCGCTTTTTGGATTAACTCGGTCGCTCCCTTTTCACCAATACCCGGCACGCCCGGTATATTGTCGGAGGCATCCCCCCGCAAGGCTTTATAATCCACCACCAGCTCCGGGCCAAAACCGTAACGCTTCTGCACTGCGGCAACATCATAAATGACAATATCGCTTAGGCCCTTGCGCAAAGCATAGACTTTGGTTTGCTCATCAACCAACTGAAGCGTGTCCATGTCTCCGGTTACAATATATATTTCCGCATTGTCATTTTTCTCAACTTTTTTGACGATTGTTCCGATAACATCGTCGGCCTCATAGCCCTCGCGCTCAAAAATTGGGATGCCGAGCGCCGCGACGACGGTGTGGGTCAGCGGAATTTGGTCATAGAGAGCTTGGTCCGCTTTGACGCGCGTCGCTTTATAAGCGGTAAATTTTTCCAAACGCGCCTTACTGCCGCCGGCCATATCAAATGTCACGGCGAAATAATCCGGCCGTAAATCATTGATTACTTTAAAAAGCATGGAAGTAAAGCCGTAGACAGCATTAACCATCAGCCCCTCTTTAGTGGTCATGGGCGGCAGAGCATGGTAGGCCCGGTGTATTATCGCGTTCCCATCTATAATGACAAATTTAGATTGAGACATGAGGTCGCAGTGGGAATTGCACCCACGCATAGAGGTTTTGCAGACCTCTGCCTTACTGCTTGGCTATGCGACCGCTAAATTGTTGCCTAACAATAACATCCTCAAAGTTTTTTTTCAAGCTTAGCGCACATATCTAAGCGGATTGACCCGCAGGCCGTTAATTTGAACTTCAAAATGCAAATGGATGCCGGTAACTCCGCGAACACGGCCGGTGTTGCCCATCAGCGCGATGGTCTGCCCGGTTTCAACCGGTTCGCCGGGAGAAACGAGAAGCTGGGAATGGTGGCCGTAGAGCGTTTTGACGCCGCCACCGTGATCTATAATAACGTAACAGCCATAACCGCTGTTCCAGCCGCACTGCGCCACTTCAACTACGCCGGCTTTAGCGGCATAAGTGGCAGATTGCCATGGCCCGCCAACATCAATTGCGTGGTGGCGAATGCCAAAATATTGCGTAATGGCATGCGAACTGGACGGCCACACAAACCCCGATGCCGACGGCGACGAAACTGACGAAGGCGGCGCCGCCCGGCGAGCAATGGTCGGGGTTATTCTGGCGGTCCGGGGAATCGCCGCGATTTCGCGATCTTGCGGACGAATGCCGTTTGGCACCATTATCCGCTCTCCTATTTGCAGATCACTGCCATTTTCTTTTAAATGATTGAATTGAATAATATCGGGAACAGCGGCCTGGTAGGCGGTAGAAATTTTCTTTAGGGTGTCGCCTTTTTTCACCGTGTGCATAATGCCGGTGGCGGGCGGAATCCGAATTACATCACCCGGCCGGATGATTGACCGCAAAGACAAATTGTTCTCCCACATAATTGTGGGGATGCTCACTCCAAACGCATAAGCAATAGCCCCCAAAGAGTCGCCCGGCTCAATAACATAACTCACCACTTGGCCGCGCGCCGCCCCTATGGCCGCACCTGAAATTATCGTCGGACCAACCAAAGCAGTTCCGCCGGCCACCACTGTTCCAATTTCCAAATTCCGCGCCGGCAAGAGGTTGCCGCTATTTGCTAAAATCGGCATATCTATCGTGCCGATCTTCCAGACAGGCGTTTCCGTTTTAACTGGCGCGTTATTTGACACTACTTCTTCAATATAATCCGGATCGCCGCCAAAAAGATTATAGGCGGCACTGCTTTCTACCGCCAGAGCGACATCTTTCTTGGGCGAAAGCCTGGTCTGGCTTAAACTTATGAGAGCAACCACCGCCAATAAAACAATCTGCAAAAAATCCCGCTTCAATAACCACTCGCGCGTTCGGCCGAGTCCTATTCTCTTAAAAAAATATCCGGCCTTATAACGGATATAAATAAAAAAATGGATGGCCGCTCCCAAAAGTCTTCCCAATACCAAATAGAAGCCGGCGCCAACCCACCAGAAAAAGCGTTTGCTATAGACCAAAACGCGCAAAAATTTTAAGAGTGCTCGGTATTTCATACCTTGACTGAAACGGTACTTTACCATACAATAGCGCTCATATCAATGAGCCGGCGGTCATCACAAAACCAATGGCCCGCTTTAATTATAACGTTCATATCAAATATGATTATCGTCTTATACGCGCTTGTGCCGGCCCTTTTGGCCGTCATCTACGGCGCCGTTCTTATCGGCTGGATTATGCGCCAACCCGCTGGCGATGAGCGGATGCAGGCCATCGCCCGGGCAGTGCAAGAAGGGGCCGGGGCCTATTTGAAACGCCAATACGCCACCATCAGCGCGGTGGCGGCGGTTATTTTTATACTGATTGGGCTTTTTGTTGACTGGATTACTGCTTTTGGATTTTTGACCGGAGCGATCTTTTCCGGATTGGCCGGCATCATCGGCATGAATATCTCGGTGCGCGCCAACGTGCGCACGGCCGAGGCGGCGAAAAAAGGTTTTCGCGAAGCTTTGACGGTGGCGGTGCGCGGCGGTTCCATCACCGGTATGCTCGTGGCCGGCCTTGGCCTCTTAAGCGTTACCGGCTTTTATCTTTTAACAAAAGACGTTTCCGCCTTGATCGGGCTGGGTTTTGGCGGCAGTCTCATTTCCATCTTTGCCCGTATCGGCGGCGGCATCTATACCAAAGCCGCTGACGTCGGGGCAGATTTAGTCGGCAAGGTGGAAAAAGGCATTCCGGAAGATGACCCTAGAAACCCGGCCGTGATCGCCGACAATGTGGGCGACAATGTTGGCGATTGCGCCGGCATGGCGGCGGACTTATTTGAAACCTACGCCATTACAGTGATGGCGGCGATGGTGCTGGGAAATTTGCTTTTCCCGGCCAATGAGCGAGTGCTGGCGTACCCGCTCGTGTTAGGCGGCATTTCAATCATTGCTTCCATCATCGGCACATTCTTCATTCGTCTTGGAAAATCGCAAAATGTTATGGGCGCTTTGTATAAAGGGTTAGCCGCGGCTGGAATTTTATCTGCTATTGCTTTCTACCCCATTACTCGCTGGCTGATGGATGGCGTCGTTGTTTCTCCGGCGCGGCTGTATGCCACCACGCTTATTGGCTTGGCTCTTACCGGCGTTATGGTGTGGCTCACGGAATACTACACTTCCACGGCTTATAAACCAGTCCAAAATATTGCTAAAGCCAGCGTGACTGGCCACGGCACAAATGTTATCGCCGGTTTGGCGCTTTCCATGAAATCTACGGCTCTGCCGGTTATTTTCATTGTTGCCGCTATGCTCGGCTCATTTTGGCTCGCCGGCATCTACGGCGTGGCTATGGCCGCGGTCGCAATGTTATCGTTGGCAGGAATTGTGGTCACAATTGACGCCTACGGCCCGATTACCGACAATGCCGGAGGTATTGCTGAAATGGCTGAATTGCCCCAAACGGTGCGCGATGTGACCGACCCGCTGGACGCTGTCGGCAACACCACCAAGGCCGTTACCAAAGGCTACGCCATTGCCAGTGCCGGGTTAGCCTCGCTGGTCTTATTCGCCGACTTCACCCACAAACTTCCCGATTCAGTAACTTTTGCCATCAACAACCCGCGCGTCTTGGCCGGCCTTTTTATCGGCGGCTTGCTCCCCTATCTTTTTGGCGCCATGCTGATGGAATCGGTGGGTAAAGTGGCTCAAAAAGTGGTGGCCGAAGTCCGCCGCCAGTTTCATGAGATTCCCGGTATTATGGAGGGCGCCGCCAAGCCAGACTACAGCAAGGCTTCGGATATCGTCACCCGCGATGCTTTGCGCCAGATGATTTTACCGGCTTTGCTCCCGATTGCTGTCCCAATTATCGTCGGTTTTGGGCTGGGCGTCCAGGCGCTGGGCGGTTTGCTCGTGGGTACGATTGTTACCGGCCTATTCGTCGCCATTTCTATGACTACCGGCGGCGGCGCTTGGGACAACGCCAAGAAATTTATTGAAAAAGGAAACTACGGCGGCAAAGGCTCTTTCGCCCACCAGGCGGCCATTACTGGCGACACCGTTGGCGACCCTTACAAAGACACCGCCGGCCCATCCATCAACCCGATGATTAAGGTGGCGAATATTGTGGCGCTTCTGATCGTGGGATTACTGATAAAATAATTTTTCAAAAATAAAAAATCCCCCGTCATTCGACAGGGGATTTTTTGTATTTATTTACCATTTGACAGCTGCTTAGGGCTGTGATAGTGTATATATTGATTTAATATATAATCAATATAATATGTCTATTGTCAATTTCTCCGTCCCGGCGCCGCTGGAAAAACAAATTAAAAAAGTCATTAGAGAAAAGGGGTTTGCCACGCGGGCGGAATTTTTTCGTTTTGCCGCTCTCTACGCACTTGGCGCCTTTGGCCAGCCACTAACAACAGATGAATACATTAGAGAAGGTAGAAGGGATTATGAAAATGGAAATTATAAAAGCGTGCGGTCGGCCAAGACCCTGATCAAGGAACTAAAAAAATAGAGGGGTATGCAAATAAATTTTTCGCCACACTTTAAGCGCGCTTACCAGCGTCTCGCGCCAGAACTCCAAGCTGACTTTGATGTAAAAATTACCCGCTTCGTCACCAACCCCCGCGATCCGCGCCTGCGCGTTCACAAACTGAAAGGGAAACTGGAGGAATGTTTGGCCTTTTCGCTCCGAGATGGTTACCGTGTATTGTTTGAATATGCGGAGGCGGACACTGTGAACCTACTCGACATCGGCCCGCACGATCTCTACCAATGCCGACAATAGGCCGCGCGGAAATGTTGCGGGGTGGACTCATTGACAAATTGGCCTTTCTTCGCTACACTAAGCGCACTTAATTACCTACTTTTTTGTTATGCACTACGACAAAAAACTTGATAAGGCCCAGGCCGTTTTGACTTTCACGATCGCTCCGGCGGAATATAAAAAAGACTTAGAGGCCGCGGCTTTGCGCCTTTCCGAGCGAGCGGCCATCAAAGGTTTTCGTCCGAGCAAAGCGCCCTACGACATCGTGAAACAACAGCTCGGCGAAGCCAAGATTATGGAGGAAGCGATGGAACACATTGTCCAGCGCACGTATTTTGCCGCGGTCAAAGCCGAAAACCTCCAGACCATAGGCATGCCCCAGATCGCTGTCAAAAAAATGGCTCCGGGCAATGATATTGAATACACTGCCACCGTGGCCCTGCTCCCCGCCGTTACTATTGCCGACATCTCAACTGTTAAAGTGGCTCGGGACGTAAAACCGGTCGGTGATAAAGAAGTGAATGACGTACTCCAAAATCTCCGCAAAATGCAGCCCAAAGAACTGACCAAGGCTACTGCCGCGACCAAAGCAGACAAGCTGGTGATCAATATGGATATGTTCATCGACAACATTCCGGTCGAAGGCGGGCAAGCCAAAAATCATCAGGTCTATTTGAGTGAACCACACTACATTGCCGGCCTGGCCGAGCAGCTGTTGGGGCTAAAAAAAGATGAAACCAAAGAATTTACCTTGCCTTTCCCGAAAGATCACTACCAAAAACACTTGGCGGGAAAAGATGTTAATCTCAAAATAAAAGTAAACGAGGTGTTTGAACTGCAGTATGCCGAACTGGATGACGCTTTCGCTAAAAACTTGGGGCAAGAGAGTCTGGAAAAACTAAAAGATCTGCTTCTGGCTAACTTGAGCGCGGAAGCCGAAAAAAAAGAAGACCAGCGCGTGGAAATTGCCATATTGGACCAGCTCATTGAACAATCAACCTTTGGCGAACTGCCGGAAATTTTGGTGGACTCAGAGAAACGAAAAATGTTTTATGAATTGAAGCACGATTTGGACCGTCGCGGCATCACCATTGAGCAATATTTGTTGGACATCAAAAAAACCGAGGAGCAGATCTTCAAAGATTTTACCGAGCAAGCGGTGAAACGAGCTAAAGCCGCGCTCGTGTCTCGGCAGATTGCTTTGGACAATAAAATTACAGTCGACAAGGCAGATATGGACGCGGAAATTAAGACCTTGAAACAAACCTACGCGGGCGAAAAAAATGTGGAGGAAAATTTGAAGCGCCCAGAGGTGATTGATACCATCGCGGCCACAATCCAAAACCGGAAAGTGATCGCGTTTGTCAGAGAAAAGGTTCTTCAAGCAAAATAAACGGGGTAGGCAAATTAAGCTGAATAAGCTATTATACCCTTTGCTTAGTCTGCTTCAATATGTACTTTGGCGCTCATGTTTCTATCGCCGGCGGTGTCTTTAACGCCCCCCTAAACGCTGCGGCTCTGGGCTGTGAGGTGTTTCAAATGTTTACCCGCTCCCCGCAGGGTGGTAGTGTGCCCGAACTCACACCTAATATCGCGGCTTTGTTCCGGCGCAATATGGAGCTGACGGGGCAACGTGAATGTTATATTCATACCCCGTATTTTATCAATTTCGCTTCGGCCAACAATCACATTTACTGCGGCTCTATTAGCGTGGTGCGCCAAGAGCTGGAGCGCAGTTCGCTTCTAGGGGCGCGCTATGTGATGGCCCATTTGGGTAGTTACAAAGACCTGGGGCAAAAAGAAGGGTTTGTGAAGGTGGTGGCGGGTTTAGCTGAGACGCTGAAGGGCTACCGGGGCGAGGCCGAGCTTCTCATTGAGATCTCCGCTGGAGCGGGTGCGGTGATTGGCGACACCTTTGAAGAGATAGCTGAAATTATTCACCATCCAAAATTATCCGCCAAAGGCGGATCCGCCCCTGGCGGGAAAAAACATCCCGTCGGCGTCTGTTTTGACACGGCACACGCGTTTACGAGCGGCTACGACCTGCGCACGCCCGAGGCGGTAGCCGCTACTTTTAAAAAATTTGATCAGACCATTGGGCTTAAACGCCTAAAAATGTTTCACTGTAATGATTCGGAGGCGAGATTTAATGAACACAAAGACCGCCATGCTCATATTGGCCATGGGTACATTGGCGAAGTCGGTTTCCGCGCGCTTTTGACGCACCCGGCGATACAAAACCTTAATTTTATTTGCGAAACGGAACATGATAAAATAAAGGATGACTTGACGTTGCTTAAAAAAATTCGGGATTAAAAATGTCATTCAGAGGCTTTAGCCGAAGAATCTTCCGCTTATGCCATCGCGTGATATTTGAGGCAAAAATTGTATGCGATTAAACATTAGAGTTTTGCCGCGCTCCTCTAAAAATGAAATTGTCGGTAAAATGACCGATGGCGCGCTAAAAGTAAAACTCACGGCCGCGCCGGTGGATGGCAAGGCTAACGCGGCGCTGGTTGGTTTGTTGGCTAAACATTTTAGCTGTGCCAAAGTAAAAATAAAAATCGTCCGGGGGCAGACGAGTAAGAATAAGTTGGTCGAAATACCGAATATTAAATGACAAATGCCAAATCAAATCCGAAACTCAAATGTTACAATTTTGATTTAGGATTTTGTGCTTGATTTGATATTTGTAATTTGAACTTTGTCATTTCGGAAGATCCACGCCGCCGCCGGTCCATGGGTTACAGCGCAGAATTCGCCACAATGTTTTAAAAGAGCCTGCTACCATGCCTCTTTTTTTAATAACTTGACGGCCATATTCACTGCAAGTGGGATAAAATGGACAATAACCATTCTGAAAGTAGTGTTTAAAGAGTCCGTGATCAGGAGAAATGGTTTTTTGATATATTTTAATTAAAAATATAAGTGCGTTTTTGGGCAGAGATAAGAGAAAGTGTAAGGTTTTTTTGAGCATATTCGCTGTCATTCTGAGTCCGCCTCAGGCGGACGAAGAATCCCTTGCCTCTGTGTTTAAGGGATCTTTCGCTTCGCTCAAGATGACAATGGCGGAGAAGTATTAAATAATTTTCCCTTATTTAATAATAATGTCACTTCTTCGCTTATTTCAGCGTAATTTTTGATTAAAATGTCTTTCTTAGCCACAAAAAGAAGGTAGTGGCCGGTTTTGAGCCGGCCATCCTTAACGAGCAACCGGAGAACCTCGCTCACCTTGCGGCGGGAACGATTGCGTTTAACCGCGCTTTTAGATACTTTGAGACCCACGGTTATGGCTAGCCTTAGCTGATTTTTGAACTTATCCAGATCTTCTTTTTTGGGGAAATAAGGTTGAATTTGGGCTAAGTTTACTACTTTAACATCAATAAAACGACCGTTTACCCAGCGGCTATGCTTCATCAACAAATTAAAGTCGCGCGTTTTGGAAAGACGATGTTCTGGTTTTAACATAGCAACTACTTTGTGCCTTGATTATATCACAAAACTAAAAACCAGTCGCCACAGGCGACCGGTTTTCTTAATATTTTTGTTTAACTTCGGAAACGGCGCAGTTTTCCGGTGATTTCATCCGAAACGGTCAGCTTTTTGCGACCCTTGGCACGACGGCGAGAGAGCACGCCCCGGCCGCCCTTGGTGGACATGCGGGCGCGAAAACCGTGTGACTTGGCGCGTTTACGCTTCTTTGGTTGGTAAGTTCGTTTGGTGGCCATATAAAAATATCTAAAGTTCTTTCAGTATACCTATTTTTTGAGATATTGTCAAGAAAGCCAGTTTGTTATAAGGTACGCAAACAAAAATTACAATTCGTACACAGCTTCTCCACATCTTGTCCACTTTTCCTTATTTTACCGAATTCTACAATAAAGGCGGCTGTGATACAATGAAAAAACCTCTTTAATCCCAACCTCTCCGCGGTTTTATGCTCAACCACGAAATCTGGCAAACCGTACTTGCCGAACTGGAATTAACCGTTTCCAGGCCCAACTTCATTACCTGGTTTAAAAATACGGGTATCATTGCCAACCAGCAGGGGCAGGTAATACTTTGCGTGCCGAACGCTTTCACTCGCGCCTGGCTGGGAAAAAAATATCACCAAACAATTATCCAGTCATTGGAGCGCGTCACGGGCAAACCAATTAAAAAACTGGAATATAAAATTGACAACCTAAAAAACATTCCGCCGGACAGCCCAACAAACGAAACGCCAAAAGAAACGGCGGCTCCGGAAACGATGCCGACGATGGCGTTTGCTCCGCGAAACTTGCCTGTCAACACCAATGGCGGTTTTGCTCTTAACCCCAAATATACTTTTGATAGCTTCGTGGTCGGAAAAGGAAGCGAGCTGGCTTTTGCCGCCGCCCAGGCCGTGGTGACGCGTCCCGGCGAAGCCTATAACCCGCTTTTCGTATACGGCGGCGTGGGCTTAGGCAAAACCCATCTCATTCAGGCGGTCGGCAACGAACTTTTGAAAAAAAATCCGGCTACCAATGTCATGTATGTGAGCGCGGAGAAATTTTCCAACGATTTTATCCACTCGGTCAAAGACCGCACGGGCAAAGATTTCCAAACCCGCTACCGCCACATCGATCTTTTGCTTATTGACGACATCCAATTCAT
>CAZHFX010000015.1:0-21098 GCA_964531745.1 uncultured Gammaproteobacteria bacterium | reverse complement strand
GTTTGTCCTCCCGATGTCTTCCTGCTGTCAGGCCGGGATGCGGACGATGTTCTGCCGGAACTCCCCCTCACAGCCGAACATTTGCGCGATGAGGTCGCCCACCTCGGTCAGCCCTCGGCTTTGGTTGGTCCGGAGCATAGGGTTGAAGCCGATGCGCTCCACCAGCCGCGGCACCGGCTCGCGGTGATGGTAGCCGTAGTCGGCGCGATGCTCCATGCCGTGGTCGGCCGTGATGATGAGAATGTCGCCGGGCGCGAGAGCGCCCTCTATGAGCGGCAGGACGCGATCGATCTCCTCGAGGGAACGCAGGGCGCCTTCCACGTCGCGCGTATGTCCATAGAGAGCGTCGCCGTCCACCCAGTTCGCGAAGATGAAAGTTCCGCTCGTCTGGCTGGCGGAGGAACGCGCGTCGGCGATCGCATTCAGAACCCCCTGGGTTGTGTAGGGGTTGTTGTCTTTCCTCTTCGGGTGGGCGAATCGGAGATCGAGCCGTGGGTCAAGATCGTTCGGTTCCGCCAGATGAATCTCCTGGTCAAAGGCGACACCCACCAAGTCGCTCGGTTTCCCGACCGACACAGTCCGCACGCCGCGCTCGCGCAGGATATGCACGAGCGTGCGCGCTCCCTTCGGAAGCGGCAGAACCGCGTCGTGCCGGTTGGGTGTGCGCGTGTAGTCGCCGTCGCGGCAGACGTAGGATCGGGCGATGGCGCGCGTGATGGGTATACCCGTTTCAAGCGCCAGCGCGAGAGCGATGTCCGCGATCTGGTGCTGTTCCGGAACCGAGATGACCGCCTCGTCCATCGCGATTTGGATGAGCGGATCGCATATGGACGCGTAGACGCCCGGACAACCAGTAGCCGCGTGCTCGGCGGCGATCAGTTTGATCACCTCCACGCCGCCGCCCATCCGGTTGAACATGGTCCTCCGGCCGATGCGCCTCTCCAGCTCGGCGATGTAGCCGGCGGGGAAGCCATCCGGGAAAAGGTTGTAGGTGCGGCCGTCAACGACGCCCATCATCTCGCGGTGGCCGATGACCGAGTCGGCCGAAGCCGATACCTGGTCGCGGCGGCCGGCGCAGATTCTTCGGCCGTGTGGATAGAACCGGCAGCTGTGCCGAGGGGGCATGAGCAGTCCCAGCCCCAACCGCGACAGGTTGGGGAAGTGCAAATTGCCCGGGAAATGGTCGATCAGGTACTCCAGCGTGGGGATGCCCATTGCGTCAATCACGAGCAGAAGTGCGGTCGCAGTTGCCATGACAGTTGCCTCCGGTGAAAGAGCTAGTTCATCTAGCTCAATAGCAAATTATTATCATAAAAAGCGTAGAAAAGCAATAGCGTGTAATAGATTAAAAATCCGAGCTGGTCGCCCGGATTTTTTGATCTAAATTTGCTTAAGCTGTTATTCCACCGTCACCCCCATCTGCTTGGCCGTTCCTTCCACCATAGTCATAGCCGCTTCCACGGTGTGGCAATTCAGGTCCGGCATTTTCTTGGCGGCAATTTCGCGCACCTGGGCTTTGGTAATCTTGCCGACCTTCTCCTGCAGAGGCTTGCCGGAACCTTTTTTGATATTGGCCGCCTTCTTAATCATTTCCGCGACCGGAGCCGTCTTCATGATAAAAGAAAAACTGCGGTCTTCATAGATAGAGATTACCACTGGCACAATTTCACCTTTCAGGTCTTTGGTTTTGTCGTTAAATTCTTTGCAGAAGCCGGCGATGTTAACGCCGTGTTGTCCCAAAGCCGGGCCGATTGGAGGCGCGGGGTTGGCGGCGCCGCCGGGAATCTGCAGTTTGACCTGGGTTAAAAGTTTTTTTGCCATAGCAGTATAATTTTAATTTTTAAATTTTCTTAACTTGTAAAGCATCCAGCTCCACCGGAGTTTCGCGGCCAAACATGGAAACCAGCGTCTTGATGCGGCCGCGCTCTTGGTCCACATGGCTGATCTTGCCTTCAAAATTTTTGAACGGCCCGTCCACGATGCGCACCACGTCATTCACTTCCACATCAATTTTGTGAGTCGGCTCAGTTTCGGTGTTCACGCGCTTCAAGAGGGTGTCAATTTCTTTTTGATCTACCGGGGTGGGGGTGGTGCCGCTGCCCACGAAGCCGGTAACATTCGGGGTGTTGCGCACCACATACCAGGAGTCATCGGTGACGACCATTTCAACGAGGATGTAGCCGGGAAAAATTTTTTCCTCCACGGCGGCGCGTTTGCCGTTTTTAATTTTGATTTTCTTTTCTTTGGGCACGAGCACGTTAAAAATTTTATCACGCATGTCAAACGATTCAACACGCTGTTCAATATTGTGCTTCACGTTTTCCTCGTAGCCGCTGTAAGTGTGGAGTACGTACCATCTCCGGCCGAGATTAAGATTTTGTTTAGCCATATGAGTGTTTAGCGAGTAAGGAGCTGGGTAATACCCCAGTTGAAGAAATAGTCCAGGAGGGCGAAAAAGGCGGCCAAGCCGATGCTTAAGCCGATAACCACCAGGCTGTAGTTGACGGTTTGCTCTTTAGATGGCCAAGAAACCCTCTTCATTTCAGCGTACGAACCCAGCAGGTAGTTTTTAAGCGGGTCAATGATTGTCATATTTTTGGTATTTTAAAACCGCCTTGGGCGGTTATTTAGTATGGGGATAGTATAACAAAGAGTAGAGTTTAAGTCAAGGGTTATCTGTGGATGGAAATTTGGCTAAAATTAGCAAAATTTAATCTAGGCAAACTATTGACAAAAAGACTAAAATGTGCTATAATACGCCACTGTCTTCCGGCTAAAGAAATAACGGCCAAGTTTAAATATCCAATTTAACAGCATCTTGTTGACTGTTGAATTGGATATTTAACGATTAACCAAGGAGGATGCCATGCGTCGCCGCCAGGCAGTGACAGTTTTAAGCGGCGGGATCATAGTGATCCTCGCCTTGGTCATCGGCATCGCTTTTCATTACGGTAGCGCGGATGCGCGGGCCGAGTGGAAAGCAAGGATGCCGGCGGCCGCCAGGAGCGCTCGTGAACTGCGCGGGCTCGTTGACAACATGATCCGGTTCCGGCACGAGACGGTACCGGCGTTCGTTCCGATGAGCAGTTGGGACGACGAGGTGTGCGCCGCCAACATTGAGGGCGCTATCAACTTGCTCCTGGGGGAGGAGCGCTTCCGCACCGCGCCGGCGTGGCTGTTTGAAAAAGTCAACGCTGGAGAGGTGCGCCGGGTGTATGATCGGTCGCAGGATTTTAAAATTGACCGGTCAGGAGGCAAGATCACCGAGGCGAGGGATCGCCGCGTGTGGCTGTCTCGGATCGTTGAAACGATCGGCCACAATAGCGACCTCACCACCGACCGTCTGTATGTGGTCGGGTATCGCTACCGGTACACGGTGAGCAACGACAAGATCATCGCCGCTTTGGAGCAAGGCGGCACCGTCAACTCCCATCTGATGCTTCTGCTTGGGAGGAATAGAGGCAAATGGTGGGGCTACCATCTGCTTCACGATAAAGACAATCCTCGGGTTAACCCCTTCCTCATTTCAGACCTGGGCGAGGAGATGCCCGAGCAGTTTGACCTAACCCACGTTTGGGAGGTACTCAATTCCCAGATGGCCGCCAAGGGTCAGGGGGCTGATGTCATGTTCGTTCAGAACAGCCCGCCCTACGCCAGCATCGCCCCGGTTCTTCATTGGCTGGGCAACACCACTGTCGGGTATGTGCTGGATACAGTGATGGCGCGACTCTTCGGGCGAGGCGAGCAGTTCGCCCGGGTTATTCCAGCCGTTTCCGAGGGAGTCGCGGAGGTCGTGCCGCCGGGTAGCTCTGGGTGGCATAGCCAGATCCTCGGCTTTTACCGAGGGGTGGCTGTTCGCAGGCACATGGCCGGCAGGACGCGAGGCGCGTACGGCCTGGAGTTCCAGTGCGTGGAGCTGGTCAACCGGTTCTACGCGCGGATTCTGCGCCACCGCAACATGGCGGGGAGCGGACACGCCGACAGCTATTTCGCCGATGACAAGGCGAAGGGGCTCCAGGCGTTTCGCAATGGTGCGCCCGCGCCGCCCCGCGCGGATGATATACTGGTGTTTGATGCACCGAAAAATCCGGGCCACGCGGCTATCGTGGTTCGGGTATCCGAAGATTCTGTCTGCGTGATTCAACAAAACACGCCGGCCTGGAGACAGTGCCTGCCGCTCTGGTGGGAGAGCGGCGGGTGGAAAGTTCCCCCCATCACCGAAGACCTGCCCTGCATGGGGTGGGCAAGGAGGGCGCCATGAGGCGCGCAATGAAGTGGTTGGGCCTGGCCATGCTGGTCGCTACCGCGACCGGCGGAATGGGAGGTGATGGATGTGATTGTTCCTGCGCGGACGATCGGCCGACGTACGCGCCGCCGGCGACGTACGCGCCGCCGGTGGACCCGCGGGTGACGGAGGCAGAGTCGCGGGCGGAGAAGGTCGAGGTGGAGGCGGCCGCGCTTCGCGACCGGGTGGCCGAGCTCGAGGTCGAGCTCGCTGAGCTCAAGGCCGCTCTCAACAAAGTCAAGAAGCCGGCAAAGCGCCCGCCCGTGAAGAAGCCGCCGCCCAACAAGAAGGGCGGGGGCAGGCGCCGCTAGGCGAGGGGCCGCGTTCTCTGTGGCAGTAGGGACGCGGCCCAGACAATCAAGCCACAGTGGGGACGGTTGAGGAGGCTGGAACTTCGCCACCTCTACCGTTATGTCTACAAATTTTGCGGATATAACGGTGGCGAAGTTCTAAACTGTCATTTATATTAAAAAAAGGCGCCTAGTAGGCGCTCTTTTTTATAATTGTTCTAATAAAATTTAGATTTTATATATCTAAATTCTGCACCGACTTCGCGTAGGTCTGGATAAACTTTTTGCGCGGTTCTACCTCGTCGCCCATTAAAATTTCAAAAGTTTCGTTGGCTTGCTCGGCGTCGTCGGCGGTAACGACTTTCATTAAACGGTTGCTCGGGTCCATAGTTGTTTCCCAAAGCTGTTCAGGGTTCATTTCTCCCAAACCTTTATAGCGCTGGATGTTAACCTTCACTCCGCCGATCACCATCGCTTGGTTCTCATCATCAGCGACGCCTTCGCCATCGGTCAAAACAGTTTCTGCCACTATGGGCTCAGCCATTTCTTTTTTTGCTTTTACTTTGTCAGCCGCTTTGTCACTCTTTTTCTTTTCCAACTCAGCCAAGATTTTCGCTTTTTCTTCGTCGTTATAGGCGTAGTGCATTTCTTTGCCATGCTTCACGCTATAAAGCGGCGGTTGAGCAATGTATATATGAGAATTGCGGATAAGCTCCGGGTAGTAGCGGTAGAAGAATGTCAGGAGCAGTGTGCGGATATGCGCGCCATCCACGTCGGCATCGGTCATGATGACGATGCGGTGGTAGCGGAGCTTGGAAATGTCAAACTGTTCGCCGATGTTCGTGCCCATGGCGATAATCAGCGATTTGAGCTCGTTGTTAGTCAAAATTTTATCCAAGCGGGCGCGCTCCACGTTCAGCACCTTGCCGCGCAAAGGAAGAATCGCCTGTGTGTGGCGGTCGCGGCCCTGCTTCGCGCTTCCTCCAGCGGAATCGCCCTCCACAATGAAGAGCTCGGAGTCTTCGGCGTTGCGGCTGGAGCAGTCGGCGAGTTTGCCGGGAAGGGTAAACCCTTCCAAAGCGCCTTTGCGCAAAATAGTGTCGCGGGCTATTTTGGCGGCGGCGCGGGCTTTGGCGGCTAGTACGCATTTGCCAATGATGCCCTCGGCGTCTTTGGGGTGCTCTTCCAGAAATATCAGAAAGGCGTCTCCGAGCACGCCCTCCACGGCGGTTTTCGCTTCGGTATTGCCAAGTTTGCCTTTAGTCTGTCCTTCAAATTGCGGTTCGCGAAGTTTGATGGAGATGACGGCTATCAAACCTTCGCGCACGTCTTCGCCGCTCAAGTTGCTGTCTTTTTCTTTCAGGTAGCCCTTGTTGCGGGCGTAGGTGTTGATGCTTCGGGTGAGAGCGGTGCGAAAGCCGGCCACATGGGTGCCGCCGTCCGGGTTGTAGATGTTATTGGCAAAAGCGAATAAGAGTTCGGAGTATTCATTGCTGTATTGAATGGCGATTTCCACGTTCACTTTTTCCTGTTCCTTTTCCACATAGAAGATAGTTTCATTTTTCACTTCCTTATTATGGTTCAGGAAACGGACATAGGAAGCCACTCCGCCTTCAAAGTAGAATTGATAAATGGGATTCGGAAATTTAAGCGCTGTTGGGTCGGCGGTCTTCTCCTCGGCGGAGCGCTGGTCGTGAATGATCATGCGTACGCCCTTGGTAAGGTAGGTGTGCTGGCGCAAGTGGTCAACGATCGTTTTCCACTCAAAATTGATAGTTTCAAAAATACTTTCGTCCGGCCGGAAAGTAATAATTGTGCCTGTGTCTTTGGCTCGGCCGATTTCGTGGACTTTTTTTTGCGGTACGCCGATTTTATATTCTTGCATCCACGCCGCGCCGTCGCGGTGCACTTCGGCCTTGGTATAGGTGGAGAGGGCGTTCACGACCGACGCGCCGACGCCATGCAAGCCGCCGGACACCTTATAGCCGCTGTCGTCGCCGCCGAATTTGCCTCCGGCGTGAAGCACGGTCATGACCGTTTCCAATGCCGAGACTTTGGTTTTGTGGTGAATATCAACCGGAATGCCGCGGCCGTCATCGCGAACCTCCACCATATGGTCGGGGAGCAAAGTCACGGTGATATTTTTAGCATACCCGGCCATCGCTTCGTCAATGGAGTTGTCAACGACTTCCCAAATGAGGTGGTGGAGGCCGGTCGGGCCGGTGGAACCTATATACATGCCTGGCCGGCGGCGCACCGCTTCTAGCCCTTCCAGCACGGTAATATTCTCGGCGGTGTAGCCGGATTTTGATTTTGCCGCTATGGGTTTTGCTGACGCCGCTGGTATTTTTTTCTTATCTAGTTTAGCTGTCGCTGGAGCAGTAATTCTCCCTTTTTGGACAGTATGTTTAGGCATAAACGAAAAAATTCAGAAATGATGAGGCAAAAAAAGATGTCTAGGTGACTCGGTCTATTTTAACATAGATGACACGGGGAGGCAAGTCTGCAGTTGTTCTGATTTTGTCTAGGTTATCTCATGGTGCCCTTTGCCCCTGCACAGGGATTATCCCCGTATAAAGGCTGTTGACAAAAACCTTAAAATGTGTTATAATTATTTGTTCGTCTTCGGTGGAAATCGTAGCCAAAAAAGCCACTGTTTTCCCCAGGCGACTGTTCGTTTCACCAACAATTCCTTTCCTCCCTCATCCCGAGGGAGCGGCCTGGAGGGCCAAGCAATGTCCGCTCATCAGTTCGTGGTCGGTACGCGGTTTTTCGAAAGCAACCGGGAGAACGCGGCAACGTCGTTCAGCAATCTCATTGCGTTCATCACGGCGGCGCTCAGCGTCGGGGCGGAGAAGGTCTTCGTCGCGGTCAATAGCGCGATCGACACGAGCGGCGCCCTCACAGTCGTCGGTGGCCTGGGCTTCGAACAGAGTCGGGTCAAGGTTTTCGCCGTCACGCCCTGGGGCAAGTTCGTCCAGCCGCTCAACGCGCTCTTGATTCATGGGCGCGAAGAATTCGCCAGGGGTGTGCATTTCCTCTCGGCATCGGTGGAGGTCAAGCTCACGCCGGCGATCGTCAATGCGCTTTTTCAACACATGGATAACACAACGCTCGTGGTCGGCGCGGCCATGGAGGGGCACGACTACCACCCCGGTGCGATCGAGATGGGCGCTAACGGCCGGCAGGTCCCATGGAACACTCTCGCGCTATGGAATGCGGAACGTCTCTGTCGTACCGGGTTCCCGCTCATCGGGGACGGTCCGCTCGGTGAGCCGAAGAGCGCCGGGGTCGAGGAAGTAACGGCGATTGCCCTTCAGCAGGCGATGCTGCACGGGTCGGATAAAGCCATCGCCAAGCTCGTCCGCGTGCCAGGCATCGTGTGGGACATGAGCGGCTTCGGCGGTGTTCGCCGCGCCGCGCACGAGGCCAAGATGGAGAGCAAGGTGAGGCGTCCGGCGGCTCAGCTCGTGGCTGCCAGGCTCTCGCCCCCGGTCGTCCACCACATCTAGCGGAAAGGAAAAACAAGAACGAACATTAGAAGCCCCGGGGTAACCTCGGGGCTTCTAAATGTTTTTAGATTTTGTCATGAGCCAATTTTTGTTGTATACTACTGCTTGTATATGATGAATTTATATACCAAAAGAAACGATACACCCGCCCAGCCGTCGGCCGCCAATTCGGCGCCGCCATCAGCCAAGCCGAGTTTTGAGAAATATGTTGACCCCACCGGCGAATTTAGCAGTAAAGATTTGTGCTTCAGCCTGTGGTATGTACGGCACCGGGTGGGCCTCTATCGGCTTCTCGTCGCTAGTCTGGCGATAGCCGGGGCGGTCTTGTGGGCGTTCAGCCTTTGGCAGTGGGGGAATTTTTTGATTTTTGGTTTAGCGAACGATATCGCTTTGGATAGACAAGCGAGCCGGTTTATAGATTATCGGCCGGCTGAACAGTATTTTGCGGCCGCTCCTCTCCAAGTGCTGTCCACGGAAATTTTTCCCGGCGGTGTAGACAAATATGACGCCGTGTCTGAAGTAGGGAATTCAAACGATCGTTTCCTGGCGCGCGGCACATATTACTATATTATTGACGGGGAAAGAACCGCGGCCAAATCATTTTTCATCTTGCCGGGTGAGAGCGCGCTTCTAGCCGAGCTGGGGGTCAAGAGTTCGGGCGGTCCGGGGAGCGCGCAGTTGGTTATTGAAACGATGAACTGGAAGCGTATTTCCTCTCACCAAATTAAAGATCCTAAATCTTGGCAGGAGGCTCGGCTCAATTTTTCTCTGAATGATTTTGTTTTTACGCCGCTCGCGAACGCGGGCGGAGCGAAGGCCAATGTGATTACGTTTAGTCTGGCCAATCAAAGCCCGTATGGATATGTGGCGCCTCATTTTTATGTCGGGCTCTACCAGCAAGATGTCATGGTCGGAGTCGCGCCGTTGTCGGTTGATTCATTCGCCTCGCTGGAAACAAAAAAAATTGACTTGCGCAATTTTGTAAGCGCGCTTACCGCCACTTCGGCTAAAATTTTCCCTCTCATTAATGTCTATGACACGGCGGTGTATCTGCCGCCCGCGAAATAAGTCCGGCCATTCCGCAGATTTGTATGTTTTCTCTTCATAAATTTTCGTCGCGCAGTTTTGATTGGGCGCTTTTCATTACCGCGACTTTGCTTGTCGCTTTGGGTTTGACTGCCATCTACAGCGTTGATCTATCGCGCGGCGGCGGGCTTATTTATTTCAAAAAACAATTGTTTTCCGCCAGCATCGGTTACATATTGCTGTTCAGCGGGAGCCTGATGCAGTTCGCCTGGTTCCGTTCATACGCCAAATTATTTTATGTCTTTTCTTTATTGTTGCTGGGAGCTGTTTTGGTGTTTGGCGCCGACATTCGCGGCACCAAAGGCTGGTTTGTGTTCGGCGGTTTTTCCCTCCAGCCGGCGGAGATAGCGAAAATTGGCGTAATTCTGATGCTGGCGTACATAGTCTATCACTTCGGCCGGCGTTTTGAACGGCCATTATTTTTTTTCGGCACCGGCTTTATCACTCTGGTTGTAATCGGGCTGGTTATGCTTCAGCCGGATTTGGGTTCGGCCATCATCATCGGCGCCGTTTGGTTCGGGGTGATGCTTTTGGCCGGCGCCCGCCGCTCTTTTGTGGTTGGTCTGGTAGGAGCTGGGGTTTTATTTTCAATCATAAGCTGGTTTTTCTTGCTTCTGCCTTATCAGAAAGATCGCCTCACCACATTTATCAATCCAGCGTATGATCCGCTTGGCCGCGGTTATAACAGCATCCAGGCTATCATCGCCGTGGGCGCCGGCGGTTGGTCAGGCCGAGGTTTAGGTTTCGGCTCTCAATCCCAGCTTCGATTTTTGCCCGAGGCGCAAACCGACTTTATTTTCACCGTTATTGCCGAGGAGCTCGGTTTTGCCGGCGTGACGGCGTTTCTAGTGTTGTTTGGCGCGCTTCTTTGGCGGTTAATAGTCATCACCAAACAATCGGATGATGATTTTGTTTCGGTGACAGCAAGCAGTATCGCCGTTCTCTTTTTTGTTCAATTTTTTATCAACGTCGGGGCGAATATCGGCTTGCTTCCAATCACCGGTGTTCCTCTCCCGTTTGTCAGCTACGGCGGTTCATCGCTCATTGTGAATTTGTTTCTCATCGGTGTCGCCGAGAGTATGGTAGAAAAAAAGTATTAAAAAATCCCGAACACTCGGGATTTTTTAACTTCTTCAGTCACCTTCAAGAAAGTTACTAAAGAGGAGTGTCCGGCTTAGGACACGCCACGTTCCAGGCGAGACCGCGCACTCCACGTCAAACATGGTCGCGGGTCAATAAAGCGCTGGCCGTTAAGCGTAAGCCGGTCGGGACTCTGAGAGACAAAGACGGAACGAGGGTTCCGTCGCCTCATCGCGCCGCCCATCGCCGGAAGGGCGGTGGCGGGGTTCCCGGTTAAGAGCGTCAAGGCGCTCCGTACCACTCACCCCGCAATAACGGGGAAATAGTATGAGCGCTAAATGGCGCTTTAGCACAATTTATGTAGGAGGTGGCTGGACTTGAACCAGCGTCACAATCGGTAAACGACGGTTGGCCTCCGGATGGCCAACTGTTTTTAGGAGAACGCGGCGGCGAAGAAGTTTGGCAGCGCTCAATCCTTAAAACACGAGTGTTTCTCTCGTCATTCGTTCAACGATTATTGATGCCCCTACGGCGCACCTCCGCAGTCTGTGTGGACAGTTCGTAATTTAGCCGTTATTTGCTAGTCTGTCAAGTATATGGTAATTTTGGATGGTATTTTTTCCGCATGACATTCAAAATTGTTTCAAAATACAAACCGGCTGGAGATCAGCCAAAGGCCATTGAGCAATTGGTTTCTGGCCTAAAAAAGGGGTTTGACCGCCAAACTCTGCTTGGCGTTACCGGTTCGGGCAAAACGTTCACTATCGCTAACGTGATTGAATGCACCCAAATGCCCGCTTTGGTCATCGCCCACAACAAGACACTGGCGGCCCAGCTGTGCAATGAATTTCGCGAATTTTTTCCCGAGAACGCCGTGGAATATTTTGTCAGCTATTACGACTACTATCAGCCGGAAGCGTACCTGCCGCACACCGACACCTATATAGAAAAGGAAGCGCAGATAAACGAAGAGATTGATCGTTTGCGCCACGCGTGCACCCAAGCGCTGTTGTCTCGGCGCGACGTTATCATCGTCGCCTCGGTGTCAGCCATTTACGGTCTCGGCTCGCCCAAAGAATATGAAAAAATTGTTTTACATTTAGTAAAAGGCCAAGAGCTGGATCGCCGCGCGATGCTGGCGCAACTCGTACAAATGCAATTTGAGCGCACAAACAGTGATTTGAAACGCGGCAGTTTCCGCCTTAAGGGGCAGACATTTGAGATAATGCCGGTGAACGAAGATGCTATTTACCGTTTTGAAATTACCGATAAGATTGAACACATTGAAAAGCTAGATAGAGTAGCGCGTACGGTCACAGCTTCCTCCGATGTGAAAAGGGGTCCTACGCCCGCCTCGGGCGGGCTCAGGACAAACGTCAGACCGATGTCTGACGTTTGGTTTTTTCCGGCCAAACATTATGTAGTGGGTGAATTGGAACGCGAACGCGCGTTCGGCCGCATCAAAGCCGAGCTGGATTCACAGCTCGCGATGTTTGAGCGGCAAGGAAAAGTATTGGAGCACGAGCGCCTCAAGCGGCGCGTACGTTATGATTTGGAAATGATAAAAAATATTGGCTACTGCAATGGCATTGAAAACTACTCGCGCCATTTTGAAGGGCGGGGAGAGGGCGAGCCGCCGTTCACCCTTTTGGACTATTTCCAACATTCATCCGGTGTCATTCTGAGTGAAGCGGAGCGTAACGAAGAATCCCTTAAACCCAAAGACAAGGGATCCTTCGCTTCGCTCAGGATGACAAATAGACCGGGTTTTCTCACTATCATAGACGAGTCGCACGTCACCGTGCCGCAAATCGGGGGTATGTTCAACGGCGACCGCGCGCGCAAAGACACACTCGTGGAGCACGGTTTTCGTTTACCAAGCGCCCGCGACAACCGCCCGCTCACGTTCAAAGAGTTTGAGGCGCGCACCGGAGCGACGGTGTATGTATCCGCTACGCCATCCGAGTTTGAAATTAAATCCAGCCAGCAGGTGGTGGAACAAGTCGTTCGCCCCACCGGCCTCATTGATCCGGAAGTGGTCATTCGCCCTATCACGCCGAAAAAGTGGAGCGGTGAACGCTCCCAGGTGGAAGATCTCATCGTGCGCATTGAAGAACGCATCGCAGTTCACGAACGCGTGTTGGTGACCACCCTCACCAAAAAGATGGCTGAAGATTTGGCCGGTTACCTAACAGAAAAAGGGAAAATCTCCGCCAAAGGCGGACCAGCCTCTGGCTGGAGCGTCGCCTATTTGCACAGCGACATTGATACGCTGGAGCGCATTGAAATAATCACCGACCTGCGCCGCGGCAAACACGATGTGATTGTCGGAGTTAATCTTCTCCGTGAAGGTTTGGATATGCCCGAGGTGTCGCTCGTCGCCATTTTAGACGCGGACAAAGAAGGGTTCTTGCGGAGTGAAACGTCGCTCATTCAGACCATTGGCCGCGCGGCGCGCAATGTGAACGGCCAAGTGGTGCTCTACGCGGACATTATCACCGGCTCCATGGAGAAAGCGATTGCCGAGACCGACCGCCGCCGCCAAATTCAATTGGCGTATAATAAAGAGCGCGGCATCACCCCGCAAACCATTCAAAAAACTATTCGGAATATCCTGGAAGAATTTGGTATTAGCGCCGACCGGGCCAAGAAAGGTGGCCGCGGCCGGCGCGGCGGGCGCGAAAGTATCGCGGAGTTGGATACGCTGGGCGACGCCCGGCCGCTTGGTGAAATTATTAAAGAGAAAGAAGCGCAGATGAAATCAGCGGCCAAAGATTTGGAATTTGAGTTGGCGGCAATTTTGCGCGATGAAATTCGGGAATTGGTCGCGCGTCAGAAAACAACTGACGGCGAGAAAAAAATGCGTAAAACAAAACTGTCATCCAGAGCACATTCGCTCCGCTCAATGTAAACTCCGCGAAGGATATTCCTTTTACGCCAATCGTAACGGGCATAAGCGGAAGATTCTTCGGTTGTTTCACTCCCTCTGAATGACAACTTACTATTATGCTCAAGAAAATAATAAAAATTATTCTGTGGGTCGCGGGTCTGGGCCTGTTTGTTTTTGTCGCGTTCCTCATCTTCGCGAACATTCTCATTCTGCGGCGGCCGCACCAGGTTGTATCCATCGCCGATGCGCCCGAAGCGCCGGTCGCGTTGGTTTTTGGTGGTGGTATGAAAGACGCCACTACCATGAGCGACCTGCAGGCCGACCGGGTAAAAATTGGCGTGGAGCTGTACAAGCAGGGCAAGGTTAAGAAAATTATGATGACGGGCGATGACGGCGCCTATGTTTCCGACGAAGTAGACGCCATGAAAAAGGCCGCGCTAGACGCCGGCGTACCAGCGGGGGATATTCTCGTAGACCCGCACGGCTACCGTACCTACGAAAGCTGTTACCGCGAACACTTTGTCTACGGTCTAGACAGCGTCATCGCCATTTCTCAAAATTTTCATCTCGCGCGCATTGGCTACCTCTGCGACCATTTCGGCCTACAGACAATCGGCATCGCCGCCGACTTGCGCGGCTACGGGTTTGATAAGTACAAAATGAATATTCGCGAGCTCGGCGCGCGCCTCAAAGCCTGGTGGCAGATAGTGGTCACCAAGCCCTCGCCGATGAGTTTGGAGAAGTAAGAATACCGTCGCTCACGAGCGCGGAATTTATTTTTTACCAAAATCCTCTTCTTTCAGGCCGGATTGAAGCAGGATAGACCGAAAAGTACCATAAGGAATTTCTTTGTAATTCATTTTTATAGTGACATTGCGAGTTGGGTTGCCAAGTTTGCGGAAACGCGCGTGCGACCCTTTTTGACGAGTAAAAAAGAAGCCCTTATCTTTAAGGACTTTTAATATTAAACTTAGTAATACTGGTTTAGGCATATTTTAAAGCGAGCGACACTAGATTTGGGTTTTCTATTTTGTGAATTTTGGAAATAGGGGTGTCCTCAAAATGTAATTCCAGGGCCTCTTGCAAACTAGCAATGGCTTCTTTTTTGGTTTTACCAAAACTAGAAATATCAGTATTAATATTCCAGGATACATAGTATTTGCCTTCTTTCCAGATTACATTTTTTAGTTCAATTTTACGCATATATTTGAAGTCGCTTAGCATCTATACTCTACCTTTAGAGAAAAGATAAGTCAAATTTGGTTATTTCAGATTTTTAACAATTTTAATTAGCACGGTATTATTTTGTTATGAAGGCTGCTTCTTCTGTAAACCCACATTGACAAAACGCCCCTGAAACGGTAGGGTACCTAGGCTCTTTTCTTTCTAATTATTATAGTCGGGCCCATTTATGGGCTATTTTGGCGTTTATGCAAGATAAGATAGTTATACGCGGAGCCAGGGAGCACAATCTGAAAAACATCTCGTTGGAACTCCCGCGCAACAAAATGATCGTCTTCACTGGCTTGTCCGGCTCCGGCAAGTCTTCTTTGGCGTTTGATACCATTTTCGCCGAGGGCCAGCGCCGTTACATTGAAAGTTTGTCGGCCTACGCCCGCCAGTTTTTGGGCGGTATGCAAAAGCCCGACGTGGATGATATTGAAGGTCTGTCGCCCGCCATTTCCATTGACCAAAAAGCGCACAGCGCCAACCCGCGTTCCATTGTGGCCACCATCACCGAGATCTACGACTATCTTCGCATTCTTTTCGCGCGCGTAGGCGAACCGCATTGCCCGCTCTGCAACCGCAAAATCACCAAGATGACGACCGACCAGATGATTGAACAGATCAAGAAAGCCTTAAAACATGAAAACAAATCGTCTGTCATTCTGAACCCCCCGAAGGAGGGTGAAGAATCCCTTAAAAACAAACGCAAGGGATCCTTCGCTCCGCTCAGGATGACAGAATCAGGTGAGATCACTATTCTTTCGCCCGTGGTGCGCGGCCGCAAAGGGGAGTACTATCAGATGCTTTACGACATTTACAACTCCGGCTACTTGGAAGTACGCGTAGACGGCACTATAAAAAGTTTGCGCAACCGAATTATTTTGAACAAAAATGACAAGCACACCATTGAAGTGATAGCGGACAAGCTGTCCGGGAGCGCCGAG
The DNA here is from genome assembly GCA_964531745.1 of uncultured Gammaproteobacteria bacterium. GTDB lineage: Bacteria > Patescibacteriota > Patescibacteriia > Magasanikbacterales > GWA2-37-8 > JACRFW01. Next base: position 5,784 of record CAZHFX010000015.1, on the reverse strand, counting down.
TATCTGAAGAGCAAAGACGGCGAACAGCGCCTCACCGAAGCGGTGGTGAATGCCGCGGATCTTTCCAATGGCCTTTGTACCGTTATTTATCCTTCCGGCGAAGAAGTCATTTATAGCACCGAATATTCCTGCCCGAACGATGGTTTTAGTTTTCCGGAAATTGAACCGCGCCTGTTTAGTTTCAACAGCCCCTATGGCTATTGTCAGACTTGTACCGGCCTCGGTGTTGAAGGGTGGTTCCCCGCCCAAGGCGGGTCCGCCTTGGGCGGAAGTGTGGAAGAATGTCCGGCGTGCCACGGCAAGCGCTTGAGCGAAACCGCTTTGAGCGTCAAAGTCGGCGGTAAAAATATTTGGGAGACCGCCAATTTGTCCATTGCCTCTGCGCGTGAATTCATCGCCACCGTGTCTATGGGTTTGAGCGCCAGCGAAGAGGTCATTGCCGGCACGGTGTTGAAAGAAGTGAGCAACCGTTTACAATTCATGTTTGATGTGGGTTTGCACTACCTCACCCTCAATCGCCGCGCGGGCACGCTCTCCGGCGGCGAAGCCCAGCGCATCCGCCTCGCTTCGCAAGTGGGCACGCGCCTGGTGGGCGCGCTCTATGTGCTAGACGAGCCGACCATTGGCTTGCACCAAAAAGACAACGAGCAACTGGTAAAAACCCTCCGTAATCTTTGTGATGTCGGCAACACCATTATCGTGGTGGAACACGATGAAGATACCATTCTCGTGAGTGACTGGCTCGTGGACATCGGCCCCGGGGCCGGGAAACATGGCGGCAACGTGGTGTACTCAGGCCCGCTGAGTAGCCTGTTGTCTCCACCGAAAATAAAATCTTCAAAAGATACTATTAGTGGCTGTGTAGTGCTGGGCGACGCCAAGATTTCGCTCACCGGTAAATATTTGCGCGGCGAGGCCAAAATTCCACTGCCGGAAAAACGCCGCCACGTGGACAGCTCGGTGCCATTTTTGAAAATTAAAAAAGCCAGCGAGCACAATTTAAAAAATATTAATGTAGATATTCCGCTCCGCCGGTTTGTGTGCCTTACCGGTGTCTCCGGCTCCGGCAAAAGCACGCTTATGCATGATATTTTACATCAGGCTCTCACCAACAAATTTTGGCGCACCAATCACCCGGTGGGCGCGCATCTCTCCATCACCGGCACCGAGTATCTTGATTCCCTGATCACGATTGATCAAAGCCCCATCGGGAGGACCAGCCGCAGTAACCCCGCCACCTATACCAAAGCTTTTGACCACATCCGCGATTTGTTTGCCGAAACCCCGGAAGCCAAAATCCGCGGCTTTAAGATCGGCAAATTTAGTTTTAATGTGCCCGGCGGCCGTTGTGAAAATTGCGAGGGCAAGGGTATGATTGAAATTGAAATGCATTTTTTGCCGAGCGTGAAGATAGTGTGCGAGGTGTGTAAGGGCCGACGCTTTACCAAAGAAGTGCTGGAAGTACACTACAAAGAAAAAAATATTGCGGATGTGCTGGACATGACCATTGAAGACGCGGAAGAATTTTTTAAAGATATTCCGATGATCAACGACAAACTGCGCATGCTCAACGCGGTCGGGCTGGATTACCTCGCTTTGGGGCAGAGCGCCCCCACACTTTCCGGCGGTGAGGCCCAGCGCATCAAACTTTCCCGCGAGCTTTCCAAACATGGCTCCGCCAAGACGCTGTATCTTTTAGACGAGCCAACCACGGGCCTCCACTACGACGACGTGTGTAAATTGTTGGAGGTGCTCCAGCGCCTGGTGAATCAGGGCAACACTGTCATGGTCATTGAACACAATTTAGATGTCATCAAAAGCGCCGACTGGATTATTGACCTCGGCCCCGAGGGCGGGGACAAGGGCGGCCAACTCATCGCCACTGGCACGCCGGAGGAAGTGGCCAAGAAGCCTGCTAGTTTCACGGGGCAGTATTTGAAACGGGTGTTGAAATAGTTTTACAATTTTGTATCCGTATTTGGATCCGGCAATAGCCCCGCTTCTCTTTCTTTGTCTAAAGCGATATTATGGGCGATCCAATAAGGTTCGCCTTTCTTCAGCGGTGGCCAAATTAATCCGGCATTACGCGAAAAATTTGAATAAAATTTCGTTTAAGCCAGCCAAAGACCCTATTAAAAAAATATTCTTTTAGCGGGTAGCCCTCTGGGACCGTAATGGTTTTTTTGACTGATTGTTGAACCGGGTATTCTATTGGCGTAGTCTTTTTTCTGTTTATTTTTCTTTCCGGAATTTTATTGGAGTCGTTTGAAGTTAAATGCGGTTTTTCAGAACACCCTCCTTGCTTGATATCGGGATGCGCCTCAATAAAGCGCTGGCAGTTTTTCACATCCATACCATATAATGACACTTTTTTCAGTTTTTTTAAATTATCCAAAGACGCCAAATCGCCGGTAATCTTGGATTTGCCGGTGTACTGGTCAGATACGCCCAATTCTTCCAGATCAGTTAGCTGGTTGAGAGCGGAAATATCGCCAGAAATATCTGTGCCCGCGAGATAAAGCGCCTTCAATTTTGTCATGCGGCTTAAGCTAGAAAGGTTCCCTGAAATTTTTGTGTAAGTCATGGCTAAAGTCTCTAAATTCAGGCCGCTTAAACAGGAAATATCCCCGGATATTTTTTTGTCAAAAGCAAATTTTAGGCTTCTTAATTTTGTTGCGTCGCTTAATGAGCAGATGTCGCCGTAAATTTCCGGATTATTATACAGACTAAGCACTTCAAGGCTCGTCAGTTTTTTTAAATTAGCTATATCCCCCTTAATTCCATGTTCAGTCGCGTCCAAATATTGTAAGCAGATTAAATCTTTCAATTGCGTTAAATTTTTTAACGAATCTTTATTGGTGATTCTAATAAAATTTTCCGCGGGATATAGCATCTGATATTGTTTGTAGACGGAAGTTTTAATGCCGCCAGATTCGCAGGGCTCTAACGCGGAGGCAACATCAAAATTGATTAAGAAAGTAAATATAATAATCAGCGCTATGTTTTTTTTAGTCATATTTAAGGGCAGTATGATATAAATATTCTTAACTTAGAAAGGAGGCGGCGGTCTCCTTTTTTGGGTTACTTGGGTGCCACGGCTCATTCCATTTGACCACCACCATTCAAAATTAAGAATATTTATTATGGTTTAAATTATAAGTGCGTGTTGCCGCCGCTTTCAAAAAGAAAATATTTTGGTCGTGGATTTTTTCCATATTTTAATTGTCTAATAAAGGGTCGAGCTTGAAAATATTTCACATAATGTTCGCGTGTATGCGATGTTTTTCGCAGCGAAGCGAAGGAAAATATGGGTGTAGCGACGAGGCACGAGGAGCGGAACCGCATGCACGCTGTTGTACGCTCGTACATTTTATCCTTATTATTATTTTTCACTCTGCTTTTTTCGCTCGTGTCAATAAAACAATATTTTTTCGTTTCAGCGGGGCGCAAGAGGGACGCGGGGTGAATTGCGTCCTGTTCAAGGCTTATTTATTCATCACCAACAAAAATATCAATGTAGTTTTTGTACATGTATGATTGACCGTATGGTTTATTTTTGTCCTTAGGTGTTAGTATTCCAAGTTTTACGAAGCGGTCAATAATTTTTTGGGCGCCGGGAGGAGTAAAGTCAGTCCAGTTTTCGATGACATTAACATTGATGATCGGTTGGGCGTATAGTTTTGGCAATACTAACATGGCGCTTTCCGAGGCGCGCGTGCCTAGAGCGTGTATCTTTATCATGTCTCTTTCGCGCAAGGCCGTAATTTTACTTACAGTATCTATCGCTTCGTTCGATATGTCAACCACGCCTTCCAGAAAGAAACCTATCCAATCGGCAACGTTGCCGTTGTGGTATCCGAGCAATTTTTCGTAATACAGCTTTTGGTGCTTCTTAAAAAAAGATGATAAAAATAAAACTGGCTTCTCAAGGTAGCCTTCTTTCCATAGATAAAAAGTAATCAACATTCGTCCGGTTCGGCCGTTGCCGTCCAAGAATGGATGGATTGTTTCAAATTGGGCATGAATCAACCCAGCCTTTATCACGGTCGGAATTACATCATCGGCATGAATAAATTTTTCCAAGTCATTCAGCGCGCGGCGCATTTCATCAACTGGCGGCGGAACAAAACTGGCGTTGTCCGGTCTTGTGCCGCCAATCCAGTTTTGGCTCTTGCGAAATTCACCCGGATCAGAAAAATGGGTGGCGCGCGCTTTTTGCATGAGTTGTTTGTGCAGTTCACGAATAAAACGAAGCGCCATTGGAAAATCGTCAGCCTCCATTCGTTTGATACCATAATTTAATGCTTTGATATAATGCAAGATATCATCAACATCGTCTGGTATATTGGTAGTGATTTTGGCCTCGGCCGCGATGGCATCTATCATGGTAGCGCGCGTTCCTTCAATTTGGCTGGAAGCAGAGGCGTCTTTTCGCAAATACATCAAAAGAAAAAAGTCAGCATCCGGTAGGAGCTTGGTAATGCCGTCCAGTTTACCCAATAGGCGAGTGGCTTCGTTATTCTTTTTTAAGATATTTTGATCAAAATCAAAGCCGTCCTTTGGTGGAAAGGGGCGTGGAACGAATGCCTTGAAGCCGTTTATCTGTGCTTTGTATAGGCCAATTTCGATGCTCCGCATAGTTTGTTTGTATGTTTTTGTGAATATAAACAAAGTATATATGTTTGTTTATATTGTGTCAAGAGGCGGATGTAGCTATTTTAGGCAGAGGAGCAAGGCGTGAATGCTCAGCGTCAAAATATTATATCACGGAAACAGCACAATTACTTATTTTGTGGTGAGATGTGTTGCAGAACGCTCTCTAATGATGCCAACATCATTCCGACGGAATCATTCGGTCGGTGGTTAGCTTGATAAAGTATCTGTTCCACCAGCCACGCCCGGTTCACCCTCCGGTGTTCTGTCAATATCGGGTAGTGCTCCGGTGTCAGGCTGTCCACTTCGCTCTCTACTTCGTTTTGTCTGTTCACAGGCATATTCTCTTCTATGGATGCAATAAGTTTTTTTTCTTTCTTCTCACGCTCTAAACCACCACAAATTTGAGTGACAGCATTGAATGATAGTTTTTGTTGTTGGTAGATTTCTGATAAGACTTTTTGTTGGTCTTGTTTCCATAATGCCGCAAGTTGAGGAAACTGATGTATGTCGAGTTTTGCCAATTCTTTTCTTATGCTTTGCCATTTAATCACCGCGGCATTAATATTGATTTGCCGTTTCGATTCTGCATAAAAAAACCAACTGCATAATCCGAATTATATTCTAAAAGAAGAAAAGGGCAAAAATATGGGTGAAAGAAAAAGTGCGACCGCTGAAAATTTATAACGCACTTTTTTTTGAACCGCATACACGCTGTTATATGCTGTTCAAAAAATATTTTTCATTCAATTTCATTTTGACAGGTTTTTTTTCAAATAATAATAAATTTGTTTTTTCGTTTTGGATTTTGGGCAGAGGGGCGAGGGGTGAATGCCCAAAAGACAAAACACATTATTCCTTCTTCAGGCGACAATACTATTATCGGTTAAAGATGGATCTGTAGGTGCGGCTACAGATTCCCTCCTTTCCTCCTTGGTTGGGTTGGTATTGACCGCACTCAATTTTAGAATGATTTCAGATAGTTGGAGTAAATCGTTTCGGCGATTTCAGCCATTCGGCCGTCTTCCGAAACGATTTCGTTGTCGTACGCTCCAGCATATCTTGAAGACCAGAACCGAGTGTGTCAATACTTTTGTGTAAATGAGCTGTGCATAAGCACGGTTTTTTGTT
>CAZHFX010000014.1:22372-23468 GCA_964531745.1 uncultured Gammaproteobacteria bacterium | reverse complement strand
CTCAAAAATAAAACAGGATGCTATGATCCTGTTTTATTTTTGACGGATGGGAGTCGAGCGATTACCCCTTACCGTCCTTTGCGCGAACCCTTTATTTTCTTGACATTTCGTCATAACTAATGTACCATTGAGTTGCTTTAGAGCAGATAAATAGCGGGGTAGAGCAGCCCGGCAGCTCGCAGGGCCCATAACCCTGAGGTCGTGGGTTCAAATCCCACCCCCGCAACTAAACAGTAGTGCCCCCCTTATTAAGGGGGGGCACTACTGTTTATAAATGCGTCTGTCACCCTGCGCGCGCAATTGTAGCTCCCACTATGTCACTTATAGTATGTAGACACATTATATTGTAAAAACTATAATAATGTAGTCAATAAGTCACATTCCCAATATTATGGTTGATATTCAAAAAAGATTTGGAAAAAAGATGAAAGAGCTACGCAAACGAAAAAACCTTTCACAGGAAAGGTTGGCTCGTAAGTCAGGATTACACCGGACTTATATCAGCGACATTGAAAGAGGGGCGCGTAACGTGTCTTTAAAAAATATAGAAAAAATTGCTAAGGCCCTAAACATTTCAATTATTGAATTATTTTAATATGTATTTAAAACAGTTTGAAGATTTTTTGAAGACAGTAAATTTGTGCGCTTATCGTGATAAATATTTGCCAATAAAAATTGTTGAAATGGATATGCCGAAAGATGTGCAGGCTCTTAACGCGTTATGTAATGTGTATTGGGATCAAAAACGTTTTATCTCCTTTGATGAATTTTATTTGGAATATAAAAATGGCTGTAGATTGCCATTAAAAATATTCTTTAAAAAAACGCAAATGTGTTCAAGATGTTTTAATAAAGGTTTGCCTGCGAGGATTTACCGGACTTGGGCAAGTATTATTACTCAAATACATGCGGGTTATGTGGCGGAATCAGTTTTTGGTCAAGGGACTGTTAAAATGTCTGAGGATTTAGATCATGACGGAGCCGATTTCCAAATTAATTATCGTAGTCTCACTTTAAATTATCAAGTTAAAAAAGAAACGTTTAGTAGAGAAGTAAGGGCCGAAAAGAAAACGAAGAAAACTTTACCAGGAGAGTT
>CAZHFX010000014.1:0-22272 GCA_964531745.1 uncultured Gammaproteobacteria bacterium | reverse complement strand
TGATTTTGAATCCAAACAAGAAAAAAGGTGGATTAAAGAAGGGCTTTAAAGATTTTAAGGAGAAATGGTTAGATACCAAAATGATTAAATTATTAGATAATGGATTTGTGGTTTTTACACCACAAATTTTTCGTGAGAAGAAAAAAGAAATTGATGATAAAATAAAAATGGGGAGTTAAATCCCCATTTTATTTTGGTGTTTTACTCTGTTTATAACCTCTTCCGCTATTCTTATATAATCTGGGTTGAGCTCAAAACCGATATAATTTGCGCCCAATTCTTTGGCTGCCGCGCATTCAGTACCGGACCCCACGAACGGCACCAGTGTTACTATTTCATCTTTTGGTGCACAAGATGTGATTAATTTTTTTGATAGTTCAAGCGGTTTTTGTGTTGGATGTTTTAGAATGTCGTGGTTCTGGTGCTTTTTAAGGTCTCTTGGTGTACATACCTTGTCGCAGGTTTTACACAAAAACCATCTTTCGTTCATGCCAGCCCCGCCCGCTAAAGCGGGTATTTTTAGTACATCTCTTGGTAGTGCGCCATTTTGGTGGGCGTTGTATACAGTTTCTTTACCATTTTTACTAAATCGTCCTATAGTGCCCTTACGAATTTTCCCGGCTGCTCCATTTAGAAATCCTTCTGTATACGGTTCGCGAACATCGTCCCTATTAAAAATTGGTTGTTTTTTCCAACAACAAATTATTGATTCATGGCTACGTTGCCAGAAATTTAATGAAGCCACATTCTTGTTGGTATAATGCCAAATTAACCATCTTTTATCTAGTGGAATTTCTACAGATAAATAGGACAAAATTTCACTAAAACCGTAAATGAACATTGTGGCTGTTGGTTTCATTGCCCTTATACATTCATCAATCCATTCTTTGCTCCACACGACATATTCTGACAATTCCTTTTTATCAAAATTATTACCAAAATCTTTTCCAATGTTATAGGGTGGGTCGGCAATTACAATGTCACAACTTTCATCCGGCAGTTTTTTTAATTCAACCAGCGCATCACCGCAGATGATTTGATTGAGTGGTAATTTTTTGTATTTGGTTATTTGATCTTTCGGTACAGTTTTAATATTCACTTCTTCTTCGATGCCGTGTTTTATTACATCAATCACAATTCCTTGTATATCTATTTGTTGGTCCGGCTTAACGATTATAGTTGGGAAAGAACTATTAGCTGGTTGTAATCTAATTTGATTTTTGTCTTGAAAGAATTTTTTTAATGTAGCATCACTCCGGTCCAAAAGAGCGACAACACGATCCCCATTATTTGCGATACTTTGTCTTTTAATTAATACTATGTCTCCGTCGTTGATGTTTTCATCAATCATACTGTGCCCGTTGACTTTTAAAGCAAAAAAATTACCCTTGCTAAGCAAGTTGCTTTTGGGTATTGCGATGGTTTCTCTTTCCTGAATGGCTTCTATCGGATAACCAGCCGTGATAGTGCCGAGTAGGGGAATGCTAACTAACTGCTGCTTTTTGAAGACATTGATAGAGCGGGGTTTGTTTTCTTCTTTTTGCAAATAACCCAAATCTTTCAATTTTTTTATGTGAAAATGAGCTGTTGAAACGGAAGCAAATTTTAAGCCCTTTCTTATATTCTCTAGTGAAGGCGAGAATTCGTTTTTAGTTTGATAATTTTTAATAAAATCTAAAACCCCTTTTTGTTTTTTTGTTAACATATTCCCTTGACAAATATTTATTGAATAAGTATATTATACCATGAATAGAAAATAAATAGAATACTTATTCACAATTGAAATTTTTTTCCAAGACCGCCTCCGGCTCGCCCCTTACACGTAGCTGACAACTCGTTGCCTCTGTAAGGCAGGCGAGAGATAGTCGACCTCGCATATGATTAAAGGAATGGGTTTATGCCTAAAACTTTTAATCCTGGCCAAAAAGCACCCGAATCAGGCTAATACGAAAATTTGTGAACCAATCTCAAGCAATCGCTATTTTAAAGACCGGTGCCAATGTTTTTTTGACCGGAGAACCGGGATCGGGGAAAACCCACACCGTGAACGCCTATGTGGCGTATTTGCGCGCGCGTGGAATTGAGCCCGCCATTACCGCTTCTACCGGCATCGCGGCCACGCACATTGGCGGTCTGACTATTCATTCTTGGAGCGGTATCGGCATCAAGAGTCAGCTCAACAAGTATGATTTAGAAAAAATTTCTTCTTTGGGGTATATCGTCAAGCGTGTAAGGCGGGCGCGCGTTTTGATTATTGATGAAGTGTCCATGCTGGCGCCGGAAACTTTGGATATGGTTGACGCTGTCTGTCGAGAAGTCAAGCACAGCATGGATTCCTTTGGCGGTTTGCAGGTAATTTTTGCGGGTGATTTTTTTCAATTGCCGCCCATTCAAAAAATGAACCGGGAAACCAGCGCGCAGGCCGCTTTGATTGAAAAATTGCAAGCCGTTTTTGTTTATGATTCGCCAGCGTGGGTTAGGGCCAAGCCGGTTGTTTGTTACCTCACCGAACAGCACCGGCAGGATGATGCCGAGTTTCTTTCCTTGTTGAGCGCTATTCGGGGCAATTCTTTTGGCGTTGATCATCTGCGTCAAATAGAGCGGTGCCAGATTGAACCGCGCTCCGCCCCGCCGCGCGCCCCCCAGCTTTATTCGCACAATGTGGATGTAGACCGAGTGAATAATGATACGCTGGCTAAGATTGCCGGGAAGCAGAGAACATTTGTGATGGACTCGCACGGCCCGGCCGCACTGGTGTTAAGCCTTAAAAAAGGGTGCCTATCGCCAGAAACATTGATTTTGAAAGTCGGAGCAGAAGTAATGTTTACCAAGAATAGCGTCAAAGATGGATTTGTGAACGGCACTCTCGGCATCGTGGAATCATTTGACGAGCTATATCAATGTCCGGTCGTGCGGACGAAAGATGGCCGGAAGATAACGGCAGAACGGATGGACTGGACAGTGGAAGAAGATGGCCGGCCGCGTGCCAAGATTTCTCAATTTCCGCTTCGGTTGGCTTGGGCCATTACCGTGCATAAAAGCCAAGGAATGAGCCTGGACGAAGCGGTAATTGATTTGAGCAAGGTGTTTGAATATGGCCAAGGGTATGTGGCGCTTTCCTGCGTCCGGCGGATGGCGGGGGTGCATCTCTTGGGCTGGAATGAACGCGCGTTTCAGGTTCATCCGGCGATTTTATCTCAAGATAAATTTTTTAATGAGTCGTCGTCTGCCGTTGAATTGGTTTTTGGCAAGACTCCCGCGGATGAACTCAAAAAGATGCATGATAATTTTATCAAGGCGGCCGGGGGCGCGCCGGCTGAAGAGCCTGAATTTATGGAAAAAATAAAAAAAGGGACAGGTTATGATGAGATCAGAAAAATACATGTAAACGCCTATCAGCCATGGAGCGCCGATGATGACAAAAAATTGTGCCGGTTATTTGAGCGGGGCGCGAAGACCATGGATTTAGCAAAGATATTTGGCCGCAAAGGCGGGGCGATCCGATCGCGGCTGGTTAGGTTGGGGCTGGTAGAGTAGAAAGATTTTCACAATTTTAATTTTATTCCTCAATTTTTTTCAGCCCGAAACGATCGTTGGGTATTTCAAATTTTTGTATAACCGATCTATTCCGTTCATTTCGTTTGAGAAATATAATCACAGATTTATCAGCGAACACCGGCGCCCAGGTGGAATCGTTCAAGCGGGCGACGATAAATGGCAATGTCCAGGGGGCGCGGTCATCCAGAGAAAAGATAATGGCGTTGAAGCGGTATTTTTCTTCCTGCTTTTGCCACAGGTCGGGGGAAACCTGCATGGGCAAAAAAATCTCTTGAAACGCGCTGGCCGGGTAGGCTTCGGGACGATTGTCAACAAACGGACGCTCGCGAGGGAACAGGGCATATATAAGGTAGCCGCCGATGTCAAAGTCATTGAAGATCGGCCCCTGGATATTGTTGCCGGTAAAAAAATTCGCGGCTTTTAAGCTATTGGGTAAAATTCCGATGCCGTATTCTTTGGCGTGGTTGCTGACGCGGGTGCGGTTGATGGCAAGCGTCGCGCCGACGACCGTAATTATGGTTAAAGTTATTAGAATTTTTTTGTTTCTCGGTTGGAACTTTGAAAAATCAGGTTTGAATTCATAAGCCAGCGCCGCGAGCGCCGGCAGGGCGAACAAGCCGAAAAAAGTGTAGTTGCGCACCGCTGTCCAGGAGAGGTAGCCGAAGACGACAGCGAGGCCGAGCGAAGCCAGCGGCAGGCCGCGCCGTTTTTTAAAAAATACCGCGATGATTCCGCCCGCCAAAAAGGCCAGAGTTATTTTGACTACCGGATAGTTATCCAGGTTAAAACCTTGCCGGGCCAGCACCCACCCGGGCTGGTTTTCTGTGACGCCGATGCCGTAGTTTTGGAAAATATGCAACGGGTAAAGCAATCCATTCAGGCCGGACGGATTGATTAGGCCGACCGCCGCCGTTAAAAGAAAGAGCGCCGCGAATTTTTTTATCTGCGCCAATCTATCCGGTTGGGTAAGAAATTGCTCGGCTCCGAAAAGGGCGATGATCGCCAAACCGAAAACAAAATAAATGTGGAAGTTGACCCAGATGATTTGGAGGAGAGGGAGCACGAACAGAAGAGTTCGGAAACGTATTCGGCCCTGGTTGTACCGGGTGAGAAGCAGGAAAAAAAGCGCCGCGAAAAAATAACTAAAACCCTCCGGACGCACTTCCACACGCTCGGCAATGAGCGGAACAAGGAAAAAGGCGAGCGGAGCCGCTATTTTCCAGCCCGCCCGGTCAAGCGCCACTCGGAAGAAAATTAAAAAAGTCAGCGCTCCCAAAGCCGAATAGAACAGCGTTAGCCCATTGAACCCGGCTAGGCTCCAGATGATGTAAAAAATCACTCCGGCGCCCCAGTGATGATTGATGAACGGGAAATCGGCGAAAGTGGAGGAGTAAAAGTTGGTGTGGAGCAATGCCTCAAGCTGGCTCCGGCCGCCGATGGAAGAAATAATAATTTCCCCGTTTTTTAAGTGGCGCCCTAAATCTCCCGTGGTGAATACCACCGGCGAGGCGAGCCAAAAACCATACCAGGCCAGGAGAAACAGTGTTATTAAAGCGCGCCAAAAATGGATAGAGCGAGCGCGGACAAGAAAGCGCTGGAGAAAAGTCATGCGAATGGAAGAATTAGTTGCGCGCCAGTTCTTGGTGATAATATTCCTCGTACATTTGCCAAAAGGTCAAGAAGAGCGCCGTGATAATCGGACCAATGACAAAACCGGAGAGGCCGAATAGCAGTAGCCCGCCTAGAGTGGAAAAAAGAATGAGCAGGGGGTGGATCTGCAGGTCTTTCCCAACCACCACCGGCCGCAGAAAATTATCAATAGTGCTGATAATAACCGCTCCCACCGCGAGAATGATAATGCCTTGAGTGAAATTCCCAAGAAGCAGCATAATAACGCCGGCCGGCAGCCAGACGACAAAAGCGCCCGTTACCGGAATAACCGACAGAGCCGCCATGATGATGCCCCAAATGGCGGCGCCGCTAATGCCAGCGGCCGCGAACAGTATGCCGCCGCACAGCCCTTGCAGGGCACTGATTAAGAAGACGCCTTTAATGGTGGCGCTGGTGGTGGAGGTGAATTTTTTGTAAAGCATGGTTTCGTATCGGTTGCCGAGCGGGCACAGGTACATGAGTTTTTTAAGGATTTTTTCTCCGTCCCGCACGAAAAAAAACATCGTATAGAGAGTAATGAAGAAATAGGCGATAAACTGGAAGGAATTTTGGGTGAAATCAGTCGCGGCGTTAAAGATAAAATTGACCACCAAACGGCCGAGTTCGGTAATTTTTTCGGCGAAAACAGCATCATTGATTTTTAACGCGGCTAGATATGAATTTTCACGCGCCAGCCGGTTAATTTGCTGGATAGTGGCACTGATCTGCCCTTGGTTGTCGTTCAAGGCGCCATACAATTCAACTGATTCTTTGACGAGCAACGTTCCGAGAATGGTGAGCGGGAGCAGTATGATAATAGAGGCGATAAAAATGACGATAAGAGCGCTCAAATTGGGGTGGCGGATAAGCCTCTCCAAGCGCAAAAACATCGGGTAAAACAGATTCGCCATGACTGCCGCCCAAAAAAGCGGGTAGGCGAACGGCCGGATGATGTAAAAAAATAATACTGTGGCGAGCAACAGGAGGCCCAAGAAAAGATAGTTGCGAATTTTAGAAAAGTCCATATAAGAAAAGTATAACAAATTTAAGATATTTCAGCAACCCTTGGGGTCGCGATAATTTCTTTAAGAGTGGCCGGAGAAACTACCCGCAGTAGTATGATGAGAGCGGCATACAAAATGCCGCCAAGTATGACGGCGCTCAAGAGCGGAATTCCTCGCAGGGCATAAAGCGCCACTCCCATAATGAGGCTGGCCGCGAGTATTTTAAGAAAAGAAATGAGCCGCGGCGCCACACTAGAATAATAAATGGTAAGGACGGTGAGACCAATGCCGGCGTACACTTCAGAAAATAATGTTACGCCAATCGCTCCCCAGACTCCGTAATGAGCGATGAAATAGAAATAGCCGGCCAGACTCAAAAGAGCGTCTGTGCCATAAATCCACAAGGCCTCCTTTTGCCGGTTGATGGCGAGTGCGATGTGGCCGAAAATCATGCCAAAACAGGTGCCAAATATAGACAGGCTCAAGTAGCGCAGATAGTTGCCGCCCTCTAGGAAACTACTGCCGGCGATAAACTGAAGAATTGGTCGCGACAGGACAAAAATTCCGGTGATCATCGGTAACAGCATTAACACCAGCACATCAAAACCCAGCTGATAACGCTGGCTGAATTCATCGCGGTTATTTCGCGCCCAGGCAAAGGTGATGAGCGGCATAATCATTCCCATAATGAGTGCCGCCACCTGGATAACAATATCCAGCACGCGGTAGCTGGCCCCGTACAGGCCGACGGTTGTCTGGGAAACATAGAGCGGCAGAATGACTCGGTCCGCCTGCAGATAAAAAGCGTTGCAAATAACTGATATTGCCGTGGGCCACATTTTGTGGAACAGCGCTTGGGAAATGGCGCGGTCAATATGCCAGCGGATGGGTTTAAGTTGGATCCACAGATAAATGGTGGTGGTTATGGCCGCGATGGTAATGGCGGCCATAATAGGCAAAAAACCAAAGTGCCCCAGCGCGACGAGGCCGACTCCGGCCACTAGCACAACTCGCCCTGCCACCTCGCCGACAGAGGCCGCCATCAGCTGTAGACGTTCGCGGTAATAGCCGATGAATACCTGATTGAGCGCTGTGGAGAAGAAAGACAGCGCCAAAAGCGCCACCGCCAGCTTAATTTCTTTGGGGTAGGGAAAGAAGAGAATGATGAGAGGGGCGAGGCCATTGAAAATCGCGCTCGTGATGAAGCGCCAGGTGAATGATGTTTCTAGAATAGCCTTTTTATCAAAACGCGCTTCGGCCAGCATGTTGGACACCGTTACGGTGAAGCCAAAATCGCTCACGATGCCGATGAACTGCAAAAACCCGCTGGCCGTGATATACCAGCCAAAATGTTCGGCACCCAGATATCTGGTCATAATGGCGACTGCCGCCAACCCCAGCAGGGTGCTGACAGCTTTGCCGGCAATTTGGACGGCTGTGTTATAAGCGATGGCGCGTTTGAGGGACATATATGACCGTGATTATAGCACAGGGGCTCTCTTTCGTGGAGTGCTGTTTTGTGGTACAATAAAACTCATTGCTTATGTTAAAAATTTTCAAAATTTTGGTTGTCGGAGTCGTTTTTAGCTTATTCGCCGGCGAATCTACTGTATTAGCTGAAATTATCGCGGAACCGGTAATCAGAGTCGGCCTCTACAAAACGAAAAATCCGGTCAAATTTTCTTCTCCCTTTGATTATACAGTTTATAGCGGAGAAGAAATAAAGGGTATTTTACCGGCCGAAGAAACCGCCGCTCTGTCATATCAAAACGGTGCGTATATTTTCAAAAGCCGGTCGTTTAATTTCAAGACGGCGGACTATCTGCGTTTGGTTCCAGAAGATCCGTCTAGCTATTTTACTATTTTGGGCTACCAGCGTAAAATGCCGGGCCGGAAAACCAACTATAATAGCTATCGCGGTGCGTTGGAATATGTTTTTTCTCCCAAGAGCCGCCTGCCCTATATCATCAATGAATTGCCGTTGGAGGAATATATTGCCGGTCTGGGCGAGGCTTCTAATGGCGCGGCCGAAGAGTATCTGAAGGCGCTCGCGGTCGCCGCCCGCACCTATGCTTATACTATGATTGCCCCTCGTTCGGCCAAACATTTTTTTGACGTGTATGCCTCCACTATTGACCAGCTCTATCTGGGGTACAATGCGGAAATGGCTATGCCCCGCGTGGCGGCCGCCGGCCGGGATACTGCCGGCATAATGGTAACTTACAATGGGTCGCCCGTTATCACTAATTATTTTGCTCACTCCAATGGCCTGACCAAAACTTGGAATGGCCGCGGACGCGGTAGCCGTCCTTGGCTCCAAAGTGTGGAAGCCCCCTATGACGTGGGTAAAAAAATGTATGGCCACGGTTATGGCATGAGCTGTTATGACGCGGCTATGCGAGCGGATAAAGAGGGCTGGAGTTATGATTCGTTGTTAGCGTATTATTATACGCGTACCGATATTCAGAAGATGTATTAATCTTACGGATTGCTGTGATGGAACTTGCGGTCCGCTTCGGCTAAGTCCAGTATAGCCTGGCGCAACATTTCCGGGTGAGGCACCGAGGTGATGATAAATTTTTCCACCGCCCCGGCGGTTTGGATGAGCATGTTGCCGTAGTTGAAGATGGAAGGAATGAAGCCGTCAATCGCGGAGGTGATGTCCTGAATTTTATAAAGGTCAACTTCAGAAATGGTGCGGGCGAACAAGCCTTGTTGCTCAATGTGGAGCAATCGATCGTTGGTAACAATAAGCAGATCCAGATAGAAGCTGACAAAATAAGTATAGAAAAAAAGAATAACGGAAAGATAGTATATGCTTCCGGCCAAAACCAGAAGCGGATAAGAGAACGCGCCTAAAAGTAGTTCCGGGAACAGGCGGGTGATGAGCAGATAGAGCGCAACTGGTATGGCCAGCAGAACCAGAAAACCCAAAATAGCCGGAACCAAAGTAATAATATGGCGCCGCACCTTGTAAACAATGTGTTCGTACAATTTTTGGCGGATGAAAGCCGTTATTACCATAGACTATGCAATCAATTGGTTTGGCGAGAGAAAATTGCGCAGCCAGTCGGCATTCCAAATTGGCATCGGCATTGCCCAATCAACGTCCGGGAGCAGGTTCCAGGTTATCCAGATGATGATGGCGGTAGCGGCGAGAAATAAAAAGGTGACTAAAAAACTGGCGAAAGTGAAGGTGCCGGTGCGCGCCAGATGCCCGATATCAAACAGGGCAAACGTGATGAACGTCAGCAGGAAAAAACCGTAGACAAATAAAACGTTGTAAAAAGGAATAGTCACCACACGTATTGCGTTAAGATATTCTCTATTGTAACAGATGCGGCTGATGGCCGCAATGAAAGACGCGTTAAGGCGCGGCGGTTTTTTTTACGAATCTCCCGACGATGAAGAGAATTGTGGCCGTTGCCGCCGATCCGAGGCAATAAAGGCAGTAGGCGCGGATGACAAATATCTGCAGAGCCAAAAAATAAATAGAAGCCAAAACACCAAGAATGGTCATTTTGGCCGCCAGGCGAAGCATTGATTCGCTTTTAGATTCAAGATAGGCCAGGGAAGCAACAAGTATAAAGAGATAATAGCCGGCACCGAGCAGAGCCACCGGCACGCCGACAAAAGTGGAATATTGGCTGGTTAAAACTTGACTGCACCCATGCACGATAGAGCACGGCGGGAGAGCGCCGCGATAGTGGCCGATGGCCAGATAGGCGGCGTCAAGAAACCCTAGTAGTCCGATGAAAACAAAAATGACGGCGATAGTTTTATTGGAGAGCGTCTTTGATATTTTGTTCCAGGTCTCCATAGCTTTGCAGGTTGGTTAGCTTTTTGCCATTCAGGTAGAAAGCGGGGGTGGCGTCCACATTGGCGCGCTCGCCCGATTCAAGATTGGTTTGAACGCGCGCCGCCACTTCCGCCGAATTGAGATCGGCGATAAATTGGTCTTTGTTCAGACCAATTTCAACGGCATAATCGGCGAACAGGCTCGTCGGGTCAGGGGACGGGCTCCAGTCTTTCTGGCGTTCAAAGAGCAAGTTATGCATTTCCCAAAATTTTCCTTGCCGGGAGGCAGCTTCAGCCGCGCGCGCCGAGATAGCGGAATTTGGGTGTATAGTTGTGAGAGGGAAATAGCGATAAACGACCATCAGCCGCCCGCCATAGGCGGCGGTAATTTGTTTTACCAAAGAATAATACAGGGCGCAGGCCGGACACTGGAAGTCGCTGTATTCAACCAGGATATTTGTTGCCAGAGTGTTCCCTTCCGCGTGATCACTGGCGGTAACCGGATCCTGGAGCGCGCCGCCGGCGGTCACCGCCCTCGGTTTGGAGCCAAGCAGGGCGAGCCCCCAAACCATAAGGCCGAGCGCCACCGCCACCGCCACCCAAGTGCCGAGCCGTTTTAAGGCTTCGTTGTTCATAAAAGTATTGGAGATTCGGCATTAAACTATTCCCGGTTCGTTGTTTTCGCCCGGTTCCTCCTCTTCCGGCGGCAGGTCGCCGCGGTCAACTATTTCCAGCACCTGTTTTTTAATTTTTTCCAAAAGTTTAGGGTTGTCTTTCAGATACCGTTTAGCGGTTTCCCGCCCTACGCCCAATTTTTCCTCGCCGTACAAATACGAATTGCCTTTTTTATCAATGACTTTATAGGTTGTCGCGGTATCAAGCACGTCGCCGGAAACTGAGATGCCTTCATTATACATAATATCAAACTCGCAGGTGCGGAAGGGCGCCGCCACTTTGTTTTTTACCACTTTTACTTTCACGCGGTTGCCGATAATTCTATCGCCTTGCTTAATTTGGGCCGCGCGGCGGATTTCAATTCTGATGGAAGAATAAAATTTAAGTGCCACTCCGCCGGTCGTCGTTTCCGGGTTGCCGAAAACGATGCCGATTTTCATGCGGGTCTGGTTGATGAAAATAACGATAGTTTTTGATTTGCTGACAATGCCGGTCAGCTTGCGCAAGGCTTGGCTCATGAGGCGCGCCTGGAGCCCCATGTGAGAATTGCCCATCTCGCCTTCAATTTCCGCTTTAGGCACCAGGGCCGCCACCGAATCAATCACCACCACATCCACGGCGTTGGAGCGCACCAGCGTTTCCACAATTTCCAGCGCCTGTTCGCCCGTGTCAGGTTGAGAAATCAATAATTCGTCAATTTTCACGCCGATTTTTTTAGCATAATCCGGATCAAGCGCGTGTTCGGCGTCAACGAACGCCGCGAGCCCGCCGGCCTTTTGCACCTCGGCCACGATATGCTGGGCGAGCGTCGTTTTGCCGCTTGACTCCGGCCCATAGATTTCAATGACGCGGCCGCGCGGCACGCCTTTCACACCGAGCGCTATGTCAACTGACAGACAGCCGGTCGTAATTGCTTCCACCTGCATGGCTTTGGCCTCGCCAAAACGCATAATGGCGCCGTCGCCGAAGCGATTTTTAATTTGATCGATCGCGCTTTCGGCGGCTCGCAATTTAATCTTTACCTCCTCGCTGACGGTTTCCTTCGGCATAGATGTTAAAATTTACAATTAACAATTAACAACGAACAAGCGGCCGCCCTCTTGCTAGTTGTTAATTGTTAGTTGTTCATTTTTGTTTTTCTGTTGCACCACGAGGTGGCGGGTGACGGCGGTTGTTTTACCGTGTTTTTTTTCGGCGGTGATGATAATGGTGTTCAGGCCGGTTGATAAATCAATTTTTGTTTCAAAGGCGCCTTGGTCGTTTACCATAATGTTCTGTCCGTTCACTGTTAGGCGCGTTTCCGGTTCGGTTTCTCCTTGCACCAGGGCAACGGGAGCGCGCGAAACCTGCCCCTCAATAGGGGAATAAACAACCAGCCGCGGCGGTTCCAGCACTCCTCGGACTTGCCAAAGAAGATAGCCGGCGAAAAGCGCCGCTCCGCCTAGCACCAAGGCATTGCGCAGGAACAGTGAAACCGAAGCAAAAGGAAAGCCGCGGATGGCGCGGTGCGGGTGAATCAGAGGGGCGTCGGAAAGGCCGTCTTCTCGAGTGAATTGCTCTACACACTCGTCGCCTTTTAGGCTAAGCGCCGTCGCGTATTCGCGGACATAGGCTAGACGGAATGCCTTGGCTTTGGGCAGTTCAGTAAAATTGCTTTGCTCCAAAGCCGACAGATGTTTAGGGGCGATGCGGGTGCGCCGGGCCAGCTCCGCTATAGTCAGTTGAAGGCCACGGCGTTTTTTTTGCAAGCGTTCGCCCAACCGATCGGCCAAAGCTAGATTTTTATAGCAGAAGATGCTCATAATTTGAATGCTAAACGTTGAATGTCAAATGTTAAATTTTGGCCAAACGTTTTCGGTATTTAACATTTAGCATTTTACATTAGATGCTTGGGTACTGGTTGTTCCTTTCTTCTGCAGAAGCTGTATCCTCGGTTTCCATTTTTTCTGACAACACGGTTCCGCCCGCGTCCATGGTTTGCCCTTCCATCGGAATTTCTTCTTCAGCCGTTTGCAGATGTTCGGTAAAAATTTCGCGCGGTTTGGCACCGTCTGCCGGCCCTACTATACCAGCTTCTTCCAGTTCGTCAAGCACGCGCGCCGCCCTCGCGTAGCCTAGTTTCAGCCGCCGTTGGAGCAGAGAGGCGCTCGCTTTGCCGGACTCCAGCACGATTCGTTTCGCTTCTTCAAAAAGAGGGTCTTGGTCGTCGCTTGGTCCGCCGAACATATTTACCGTGCCCACCGTCCCGCCTCCCTTGGCGATAATTGATTCATCATATTCCGGCGGCTCATCGCCTTTCAGATAATTCACCACCGCTTTCATTTCTTCTTCCGATACATACGCGCCTTGCAGGCGTTTTGGTTTTGACATGTCGGCCGTCAAGAAGAGCATATCGCCGCGGCCCAGCAGTTTTTCCGCGCCCGGGCAGTCCAGGATGGTGCGCGAATCAATAATGGAAGCAACAGAGAAAGCGATCCGCGCCGGGATATTTGCTTTCATAAGGCCGGTGATAACCTCCACGCCCGGCCGCTGGGTAGCGACAATGAGATGGATACCGACCGCGCGCGCCATTTGAGCGAGGCGGATGATGCCCGCCTCCACTTCGGCCGCCGTTGTCGCCATAAGGTCCGCGAGCTCATCAATAACAAAAACAATATAAGGTATTTTTTCTTCCGCTGTCTTATTGTAAGAATTGATATCTCGTTTTCCCGCCGCCGCCAAGACATCAAATCGCCGCTCCATTTCGCCGATGGTCCATTTGAGCGCGTTTACTGTTTTCTTGGCATCAGTAATAACCGGCGTCAAAAGATGCGGAGTGCCGTTGTAAAGAGTAAGTTCAACGCGCTTCGGGTCAACCATGATTAAACGCAGAGTCTCCGGGGTATTTTGGAAAAGCAGACTCATAATAATCGTGTTGATGCACACCGTTTTTCCTGAACCGGTGGCGCCGGCCACGAGCAGGTGAGGCATTTTAGACAAATCGCCAAAGTGTATTTTACCCGCGACATCTTTTCCGATAGCAATTTCCATAGAGTCCTCGCGCGCTCGGTGCTCCGGGCTCTCCAAAAGTTCGCGCAGAGTTACTATAGCCACTTTTTCATTGGGCACTTCAATGCCTACGAGCGATTGGCCGGGAATGGGCGCTTCAATGCGAATAGGGTGAGCGGCCAGCGCCAGGGCTAAATCATTGGAGAGCGCGGTGATGCGGGTGAGTTTCACGCCCTTTGACGGTTTGAGCGAGTATTGCGTGACAGTCGGCCCCACGCGCACCTCGCCCATATCCACTTCAATGCCAAAATTTTGAAAAGTGTCTTTGATGATTTCCGCGTTGCTTTTAATATCACCCGAAGTCGGTTTGGTTTTGGATGTTTGCAAAATATCAACCGATGGAAGTTTTTTTGAGAACATTCTTGGTTTGGCGATCGTCATTTCGTTAGACGTCTTATTCGTGTCGGTCTGGCTGATCTTTTCTTCAGTTTCGTCAGCGGAGTTTGTAACTTGTTTTTTGGCGAGCGCGCGTTGTTGGAATGACCGAGTTTCTTCGTCGTTCGGCTCTTCTTCGTTCCAACCGGCGCGATAGGAAGCTCTGTCCGGCGGAGTGTAGTCGCCTTTAATGCTGAAGCGCACGGAAGGCTGTTTTTTAAAATAGGTAAAAAAGGCGATAATTTGCCGGCCGACGAAACCAAAAACCAGGAGCGCCGCTCGGTGCGCGGCGACAATCGTCGCGAGCGAGGTGTTAAAGAGAAAAATAGTGGAAATTAGGAGTAGCCCGACGAGTACTATGACCGCTCCCCAGTAACCAAGATATGTTAGGAGTGGCCAGGCGAGCGCCGTTCCGACTAGCCCGCCGCCATAGCCCTGCAGAGCGAGATCCAACATATCAGCGGTCGGTTTTTGCAAGTGCACCAATCCGTTGAAGCTCAAAAAAAACAACAGACCGCCTCCAAAATGCGTCGGACGATAATCATATTCTAAATCTTTGATGACGAGAATCGCGATAACGAGCAGAACGACCGGGAAGACGTAACGCACCTGGCCGAAGGAGATGGCCAAGAGCGAATCAATGAATACTCCGGCCACGCCGGCTTTTTTGAAAAAGCTTAAAAGCGCGAGTCCGCTCGTGATGAACATCAATATAACCAGCAGACCGCGATTAACTTCCGGGTTGGCCAGGAGGCGTTCGGTGAAACTTAACCTTTGAGGGCGTCGTCGGCTCATAATGAGTTAAGCATAGCATATTTTTTGATTGTGAACTAGACCGAGTTTGTTTAAAAAATCCCCCGCCCTGACTTTACGTCGGGGCAGGGGATAAAATTTTTTCTCCACTAAACTGCGAGAAGTATTGCATGTCTTAGCTTACGAATCAAATCTAGAAAACGTTACCCGGTAACAAAGTAAATCTGTTACGGGTAAGAGAGAGATTGTTTTTTTAGAATTCGATTCGGTTGAGACATCAACACTTTCGCAGTTTGGTAGAGAAAAATAATTTTGTATCTGTGAATTGTAGTTGAAAAAAAATATAAGTCAAGCGCGCGAACGTGTGTATAAGTTATTTTTTTATAAAAACAAAAATAATCTAGAAAAACCCGCATTGCTTTTATGTGTGCCCGAGAGATCGTCCCCGGGTGGAACATTTCTGCCGAGCTTGGCAGGGAGGTGAACCGTCAGAGATTTTTTCCCGGCGGCTCGTGGAACTGGAATAGGCAGGCTTGTCGAAAGCAACTATGGCAACGATAAAAAGAGCAGCACAACAAACGAGTATAGCGCGTTTCAATACTTTTGTTAGTGGCAACGTTCCTGTGGACAAGTTTATTGCTGGGTGATTCGGGAGTTGATTTTTTTAGCTAAAATAAGCAAAATCTTTCCTAACTCTTGACAACCTGTTATCCACTTGCTCCATTTGACAAAACCCTTATATAAGGGTAGAATGGCGATACTTCTAATTACTCGTCCTCGGCTGAAAACTGAATTTGGCTAATATAAGCCATATTTGGTTGGCCGGGTAGGTGTTCCGGCCACCGTCCATATGTCTTTGCCGGGATGCAAGGTCTAACAATTGTGATGCCCAATCTGTTTAACACCTTGCGGTTTTTGAGGAAAACTCTGTAACTCTAGCTGAAAATTTATCTGCTAGGGGTTTTTTATTGTCAACGACTCCCGCATTGTGCGGTGAAGGAAGCCAGCAAGATATTTAATATTTAACATTCGTTATTAATAATTTCGCGTTATGCCCATTTTTAAACACCAGAAGATCAACACGATTGAACGGAAATATCTGCGCGAGGTGGTGTCCATTCCCACGCCTGACCTTATTGAGGTGCAGAAAAATTCTTATGACTGGTTTTTGAAATTCGGCGTGAAAGAATTGTTTGAAGAAATTTCTCCGATTACCGATTTTACCGGCCGCGATCTGGAACTTTATTTGGAAAATTATTATCTAGATGAACCGCGTTTTGACGAAGTGGTCTGCCGCGAACGCAACATCACTTTTGAATCGCCTCTGCGCGTGGTGGCGCGCCTCGTCAACAAGCGTACGAACCAGACTAAGTCGCAGGAAATTTATTTGGGCGATGTGCCCGCCATGACCAGCCGCGGCACCTTCATCATCAACGGCATTGAGCGTGTGGTGGTTTCCCAGCTCATTCGCTCGGCCGGCGCTTTTTTTACCGCGGAAAATGTGCGCGGCCGGCGTTACTACGGCGCGAAAATTATTCCGAACCGCGGCGCCTGGATTGAAATTGAAACTGATCAGAACAATGTCATTTGGATTAAAGTTGATCGCAAGCGGAAAGTCGCCGCCACCTCGCTTTTGCGCGCTTTTGGCTATGAAGATGATGAGAAAATTACGGAACTTTTTAAGGATGTCAATAAGCATCCGAACATTGATTACATTGACGCCACCATCAAAAAAGATCTCGCCAAGAACATGGACGAGGCTCTGATTGAAGTCTATAAAAGAATCCGCCCGGGCGATCTGGCGACTGCTGACAACGCCAAGAGTTTGATCTATGCCATGTTTTTCAATTTTGATCGCTACGACCTGGGCCGCGTCGGCGTCTATAAATTCAACACCAAGTTTGATCTCGGCTACACGCCGGAAGATTATGAAAAGAAAGATAATCGCATTTTGTCCGCGGAAAAACTCCTCTTGGTTTTGAAAGAAATTGTCCGCCTCAATATTTCCCAGGAAGAACCGGATGACGTGGATCACCTCGGCAACCGCCGCGTGCGCGCGGTCGGAGAATTGACCCAAAATCGTTTTCGCGTCGGTTTGGCGCGCATGGAACGCATTATCAAAGATCGCATGAGCACCTATGAGCTGGAACAGCTGACCCCGAACAAGCTCATCAACGCCCGCCCGGTCACGAGCGCCATTCGCGAATTCTTCATGAGTTCCCAGCTCTCGCAGTTCATGGATCAAACCAATCCTTTAGCCGAGCTGGAGCATAAACGCCGCCTCTCCGCTCTTGGCCCGGGCGGTCTTTCCCGAGACCGCGCCGGTTTTGAAGTGCGCGATGTCCACACCACCCATTACGGCCGCATCTGCCCGATTGCCACTCCGGAAGGCCCTAATATCGGCTTGGTCAATCACCTCTCCAGTTTTGCCCGCATCAATGAATTCGGTTTTATTGAAACCGCCTATCGCAAAGTATTGCGCGAAGTCGCGAATGATCCGAAAATGACCGAGGGTGAATTCGTCCGCGGCGATATCGGCGATATAAAAGATGGCACTCCGATTACCAAAGAGATCGCGGTCAAGCTGGCCAAGCTGAAACAAGCCGTTATTCCGGTGCGCCCGCGCGTGACCAATGAAGTAGTTTATTTAAATTCGTTTAAGGAAGAAAAAATTATCAGCGCCGCCGCCTCAACCAAGACCGATGACCGCGGTTATTTTACCGAGGAAAACGTCGCCGCCCGTCTCTACAGCAAACCGGGATCCGCGCGCACAGTTGATTTGGAGTACCTTGATGTCGCTTCCAACCAAATTGTGAGCATCGCCACCTCGTGTATTCCCTTTTTGGAGCATGATGATGCCACCCGCGCCCTTATGGGCACGAACATGCAGCGTCAGGCTGTACCTTGCATCAAGCCGGAAGCGCCGCTCGTTGGCACCGGCGTGGAGCATGAAGCCGCCCGTTATTCCGGTTATATGATTTTGGCCGACGAAGATGGCGAGATTACTGAAGTTGATGGCAGGCACATTGTTTTAACCGGCAAAAAAGGGCAAAAGCATACTTATCAGTTTAGCAAATTCAAACGCTCCAATCACTCTACCTGTATTGACCAGCACCCGGCAGTGTCGCTGGGCGAGAAAGTGAAAAGGGGCCAGCCGCTCTCGGACGGCCCGTCTATCCGCCAGAATGAGCTAGCGCTTGGCCAAAACGTGCTCGTGGCTTATATGGTGTGGGACGGTTTTAACTATGAAGACGCCGTTATTATTTCCGAGCGCTTGGTGCAGGATGACAGTTATAGCTCCATTCATATTGAGGATTACACCATTGACGTATCCGAAACAAAACTCGGACCCGAGGTGGTTACGTCCGATATTCCGAACGTCAGTGAAGAAAAATTAAAAAATCTTGATAGCGAAGGCATCATCCGCATCGGCGCCGAAGTAAAATCCGGCGATATTTTAGTGGGTAAAATTACGCCCAAAGGCGAGACTGAACTCTCCGCCGAAGAGAGGTTGCTCCGCGCCATTTTTGGCGACAAGGCCCGCGACGTGCGCGATTCCTCTCTTTATTTAGAGCATGGCGAACATGGCAAGGTTATTGACGTCAAGATTTTTTCGGCCGAAAGCGGCGACAAGCTTGAGCCGGGCGTTATTAAGCAGGTGCAGGTGACAGTCGCCGATTTGCGCAAGGTGCAGGTAGGAGATAAAATGGCCGGCCGCCACGGCAACAAAGGCGTCGTTTCCAAAGTGGTGCCGGTGGAAGAAATGCCGTTCCTGGAAGATGGCACGCCGGTTGATATTATTCTTTCTCCGCTCGGCGTTATTTCGCGCATGAATTTAGGTCAGCTCCTGGAAACGCACCTTGGACTCGCCGCGAACGCCCTGGGCTACAAGGTGGCGACTCCGGTATTGAATGGCGTCACGGAAGAGCAGATAAAAGTTGAGCTCGGCAAAGCTGGATTTCCTTTGAGCGGCCAAGTTCAGCTTTTTGACGGCCGCACCGGCGAACCTTTTGACCATAAAACCACCATTGGCTACAACTACATGTTGAAGCTCAACCACATGGTGGAAGACAAAATCCATCAGCGCTCTATCGGGCCGTACTCGCTCATCACGCAACAGCCGCTCGGCGGCAAGGCCCAGTTTGGCGGCCAGCGTTTTGGTGAAATGGAAGTGTGGGCGCTGGAAGCCTACGGCGCCGCGCACACTTTGCAGGAAATGATTACCATTAAATCTGATGACGTGCAGGGACGCTCCAAAGCTTACGAGGCCATTATCAAAGGCGAGCCGGTCAGCAAGGTAAATATCCCGGAATCATTCAACGTACTCGTGCGCGAACTCAAAGGGCTGGGTCTTGACGTGGAACTCCTGAGCCGCGCTGAATCAGGTGAATATCGGCCTACCGCTGAAGTCGAAGCGGAGTTGAACAAAACCGCCAGCATTGAAGGGGCTATCGCGACTGGGCAATCCGTTGGCCAGATAAGCAAGTAGCCTAGTTCGTACTACTCCTTACTCCTAACTTACTACCCTCTTTATCATATGCCCCGAGATCAACTCCACTCAATGAACTTTGACGCTATCCGTCTAAAACTGGCTTCGCCGGAAGTTATTCGCGGTTGGTCGTATGGCGAAGTTTCAAAACCGGAGACCATCAATTACCGCACCCAAAAGCCGGAAAAGGGCGGCCTCTTTGCCGAAGAAATTTTCGGCCCGGTAAAAGATTGGGAATGTTATTGCGGCAAATATAAAAAAATCCGCTATAAAGGCATCGTTTGCGACAAGTGCGGCGTGGAAGTAACGCATTCTTTGGTGCGCCGCGAACGCATGGGGCACATTGAATTGGTCGCTCCGGCCGCTCATATTTGGTTTTTGCGCTCGGTGCCTTCAAAAATTGGCTTGGTTCTAGATCTTTCCGCCCAAGCTTTGGAGAAAGTCATTTACTTCGCTTCCTTTGTCATTACGCGCGTCAATGAAGAAGGCAAAAAACAGACCAGCGACCTCTTGCGCCAGGAATATAAATCCAAGAAAAAACAAATTGAACGCGAACTCGCCGACGGCCTCAAAATTGCCGCCGATAACAAGGCCGCCTCGGGGGCGATGGGAAAAATCAAAGAAGAGGCCGAGCGCAAACAGAAAGCTTTGGAAGCGGACTTTCAGCAGGCGGAAAAAGAGCTTAAAGAGCTCGTTCTTTTGCGCATTGTTTCTGAAAATAAATATCAGGAGCTGTCGCTCCGCTATGGCCACTTGTTTGAGGCTTCAATCGGAGCCGAAGCCATCTATCATTTGCTTAATCGCATCAATGTTGAAGAGACGATTAAAAAATTAGCGGCTGAACAGCAAAGCGCCAAAGGTTCAAAATTAGAGCGCATCATTCGTCGCAAAAAGCTCTTAAAGAGCTTGGCTATGAACAAAATCCGGCCCGAATGGATGATTATGAAAAATATCCCGGTTATTCCTCCCGATCTGCGCCCCATGGTCGCTCTTGATGGCGGCCGTTTTGCCACCTCCGATTTGAATGATTTGTATCGCCGCGTCATCAATCGCAACAATCGCCTGCGCCGTTTGCTGGAGCTTGACGCTCCGGAAGTCATCTGCCGCAATGAAAAGCGCATGTTGCAAGAAGCGGTGGACGCGCTCATTGATAACAACGCCCGCCACGCCAAAACTGTTACCGCTTCCACCGGCCAAAAGCGCCAATTGCGTTCTCTCGCTGATATTTTGAAAGGCAAACAGGGGCGTTTCCGCCAGAATTTGCTAGGCAAGCGCGTGGACTACTCCGGCCGTTCCGTCATCGTCGTCGGTCCGCAGCTTAATATTGATGAATGTGGTCTGCCCAAGCGCATGGCTTTGGAGCTTTTCAAACCGTTTATCATGGGTGAAATTATCAGAAGCGAACTGGCCCATAACGTCCGAAGCGCCAGCCGTTTTATTGAATCTGAAGCCGATGAGGTTTGGGACATTTTGGAAGAATTAACCAAAACGACGCGCGTGTTGTTGAATCGCGCTCCAACTCTCCATCGTCTTGGCATTCAGGCGTTTCATCCCCGGCTGGTAGAAGGCAAGGCCATTCAGCTTCACCCGTTGGTGTGTACCGCTTTTAATGCTGACTTTGACGGCGACCAGATGGCTGTCCATCTGCCTCTTACAGCTGAAGCCCGCTGGGAAGCGGAAAATTTGATGGCCGCGGAAAAGAACTTGCTTAAGCCGGCCACCGGCCAGCCGGTTATTACGCCTAAACAGGATATTGCTCTGGGCTGTTTTTATTTGACGCGCTATGTCGTGGATGATACAGGCGTCGTGAAGAGAGCTTTTGGTTCGGAAAAGGAAGCTAAAATGGCCTACAAGAGCCGTTTGGTCAGTCTGCACGAACGCGTCAAAGTCCGTTTCACCAATTTAGAAAAATTTTCGGAAGGCAGTGAAAGATTAGTTGAAACATCAGTCGGCCGCATTTTGTTCAACGAAATTATCCCATCCAAGCTTCCCTATTACAATGAAGTGATCAACGTCAAGAAGTTGGGCGCGATCATCCGTCTGTGTCTAGAACTTTATGGGCAGGAAACGACTGCTTTCTTTTTGGATGAATTAAAAAATCTTGGATATCGTTATGTCACTAAATCTGGTTATTCTCTCGGCATGGACGACTTTCCGAAGATTGTGGAAAAACCGGCTTTGATCAAAGAAGCTGACCAAAAAATTAAGGAAATGGAAGAGCAATTTCAGGAAGGTCTTTTAACTCAAGGCGAGCGCCATGCGAAAATTTTAGAAATTTGGACCGAAGCTAAGGACAAAATCATGGCCAACAACAAAAATATTCTTGACAAGAACGGTCCGGTTTACGCCATGATTGATTCGGGCGCGAGAGGCACCTACGGCCAGCTTGGCCAGGTCATGGGCATGAAAGGCCTCGTCGTTTCTCCTTCCGGCGATATCATTGAGCTCCCCATCAAAGGTAACTTTAAAGAAGGTTTTGACGTGTTGGAATTCTTTATCTCCAGCCACGGCACGCGCAAAGGTTTGTCTGATACGGCTCTGCGCACCGCGAACGCCGGGTACTTAACCCGCCGTCTTGTTGATGTGTCGCAGGATGTTGTCGTTATTGAAGATGATTGCGGCGATGAGATCGGCGAGATATTTACGATTGAACAATCCAAGCAAATGGGCGAGAAATTGGCCGACCGCGTCTGGAGCCGTTATACCGCCGCCGATGTGAAAGTCGGCAACAAGGTGATTGTGAAAGCCGGAGATGTCATTGACGACAAGATCGCTCGTTTGATTGAGGAGCGCGATGTTCCGTCGGTGCATGTGAGAAGCATTCTTCAATGCCGCTTGCCCAAGGCAGTTTGCCGCAAGTGCTACGGATACGATCTCGCGACCAACGCCGAGGTGGCCACTGGCACCGCCGTGGGCATTATA
>CAZHFX010000013.1:20182-23877 GCA_964531745.1 uncultured Gammaproteobacteria bacterium | reverse complement strand
TGCCGATTGACGCGCTTGAAGGCGCGCCGGATATTTACAATCAGCATACCGAGGCCGGGTTTCTGAATCCGTCGAGCGGCGGAAAACTGTATTGTTTGCGGGCGGATGGTAGTAATTTTACAGGGACGCCTAGAAATAATTATCTAATTGATAGCAGCGCCTCAAGTTATTGTGGAAATATAGAGGAAAAATCTTTGGATATAGAAACACAATCTCGATATGTAAATGGTGAATTAGTTTATAACTGTTCAGTTCACAATAGGTACAGTACCTCGCACAGAGGCTATTACAACGTTTTAGATGGCCTCGCTGGTGGAGTGAACGAAAAAAATATCCGGCAATCAGATGTTGAGAAAATTATTGTGCATTCTAACAATTATAACAAGGACTTTGTTATTACACCCAATGATTTTAACGGGCAGAAGGCCGGCAAGTATCAGTCATATTTTGTAATTGGAGGCAATCAGGTCGCGCTTGGCAATTATCTGGGTCGACCCAACGAATTTATCATGCTTGTCGCCAACGGTACAAACGACAACAGCATCGCCATTTCGCATATTGATGAAGCTACCGGCAATTTCAAGTTTCAGACCAAAGATATTGCAGGAAACGATTTGCTCGGTTTGAACGGCAATCTTTTTAAAGCCGGTGACTTAAAGTTTGGTGCGGAATCTAAACAAGATTTGTGGGAAGTAGATGGCGAAGCGGAAACAGACAAAATGTGCCCGGTAAATGACAAAGTTTTTCAGGATAATATAGCGTGGTGGTATGCTCTGCGGCTGGTATTTGATGAACAAACTCATAAATTTTCAAAGTATTATCATGCCGCCTGCAATGCCTTAAACGCAGCCGCCGCCGCTCCTTGGCGTTGGAGTGATACTGTGAGCGTTTCATTTAAAAATAAAGAATGGTGCTCCTATATCGGCGACGCGACCGTTGATACCGTAAACGATGATTTTTCTTTGCCGCGGACAGTCGCCTGGACCGACCGCATTTGGAAACAGGTTGAAACTATCAATTCTAGCGGTGTCGTTCCTCCGTATAAATATTCAACTGAGCATGCCTTGTATGGCAGTCTGTCAATTGACGTAGTTCCTTCGGATAGTCCGCAGGTGGTTTTGACCCCGATGGGTACAATAGCGTGCCCGGAAGGCGCTACGGATTGTCGGCAGAATTTAGATAATTCTGCTCCAAAATATACCATCGGCGCGCCGTATAGCTGTTTGAATTCGCTATGTGTTCGGAGTCTGCCTGAAAAACAAACGGTAAGTGTTGGCTATAATGCCGGTACACGAGATCTTAATCTTGATTACGGTAAAGTTAAACTGAGCCGCTTATTCGCCTCTCTAAAAAATATCTGGCAATACAATGCTGGTGAGTATGTTGGTGATGTCCAACAAATCAGGAATATCACCGCGACTGGTAAATGGACAGACGAAATCGGCTTTGAAAATTTTAATCAACAGCCCCCCGTTCCGCCTCAGATTCGCGCGGTCGGCGATTGCGTCAGCGAGCGTCAGTGTCTGGAAGTGGCCACTTCCACCATTATTGGCTTTACCATCAACGACCGCTATAACCGCGATATTGTAACACTCCGCAGTTCGCTCAAAGCGGCCGCCAAATTTTTTGCTTTCGCCGATAAAGAGCAAATGCCGATCCGTCAGATTATAGTAGACTGGGATGACGGCAGTAAGCCGTCGTCTCTGCCGCTCGGTTATTTCCGCAACCAGCGCGGGTTGAGCGCGCCCCAGTGCCAGTTGCCGCTGGCCGGCGTTGTGGCGCGGGGTAAGTGTATAGACGGCGCCACTAAGGCGGAATTGTCTCCTCCCCAGGAATGCGTTCGCGACGCCGATTGCCCCGCCCAGCCTATTTGCCAAGAGCTCGTTAAAAATGACGGCGTTCCCGCCACCGACTTTGACAAGGTCGCGGGTCAGACCTGCGACACCAATTACTTTGAGGTTGTCAACGAGC
This sequence comes from uncultured Gammaproteobacteria bacterium, assembly GCA_964531745.1. Lineage (GTDB taxonomy): Bacteria > Patescibacteriota > Patescibacteriia > Magasanikbacterales > GWA2-37-8 > JACRFW01. The sequence continues at coordinate 21,906 of CAZHFX010000013.1, read as the reverse complement.
ATTACTCCTGTTCGCCCGCGAGCCAGCAATTCCGCGCTCCGGGCACCCCCGGTTACGCGGATTGCCGCAATAATCAAAATGTCAGTTTCCCCTATGGCTGTTGCGTTTTCAAGCCCAGAGTGCAGGTGAAGGATAACTGGGGCTGGTGCAACGGTGCCTGCGTCGACACGAATACGATTAAACACCCGAACGGCGGGTGCTATGATGCGAGTTGGAAAGTGCCGCTAGAAAATGAGTGTGACATTAAAAATTCAAGTGCGTGGACCGTTTTTGGAGCCAAAATAATTTTAGCTTCACCGCCGCCGTAAGCGGATTCCTCCTTTCAGGGGAATGACAAACAAAAACTCTGTACCATTTGGTACAGAGTTTTTGTTGCTCGGGGTCGTCATTTGTTGTGACGACCCCGGCAGGAAGTTGGTGGGGGCGGAATTGCCCATTACTCGACGCAGAAAAAGTCGTGAGCGTCCTTGGCGCACATCCAGTACTGGGCGGTGCTGTCGTTGCGGAGGAACACGCAACCGTAGTAGCCCCCATCCGGGGCAATGCAAGCGCCATTTTCAGCCTCAGCGTCGCTGAAAGTGCAGGTGATCCGGTCCCCTGCGTTGTTGGCTGCACTGCAGGCGAGAGAGTATTGATTACCGGGGCGACTGCAGTTATAGATGGTCGACTCAGTGATGCAGGTAGAGAGGCCGCAGGTACCGGCGGAGCTATCGCAGTGGTCGGTGCAACTGAGTAGCGTAGCCCCCGATATATCTTGAGTCATGGTGATGTAGAGACGGTACAGATCGCTCCTTCCCCGAGGCCGACAGTCTCCGATGAGTACACACTCATGGCCGACATGGCCGATAAAATCCTCCATGCGCCAGGTGCAACGGTCATTAGGCGAAATTCTGAATCCGACACCACTAGTGCACTGGGTTGTCTTCGGCACCACGAACCCCGCGCAGGGGTCGGGGACGGCGGCGAGCTTGAACGCCAGCGACCGGGAGGAGTAGCTTCGCGCATCGTTCCGGAGGGCTTCGGCAAAGGCGACGTACTCGGTCGGGTTTATCTCCGACGTCAGTCCGTCCACTGTGTATGGCGCTTCCGTGAACGTACGCGAGCGCGGGCCAGGGTGGTACTCCTCGTCCCGCCGCCAGTAGGTGATCTTGACCCCGTTGTATAGACCGTTCACCTGAACGTCGAAGGTGACGCTGGTCGTGGTCGGCTCTCCGGCGACCGTGAAGCTCGTGATTTCGAGCTTGGCGCAGGCGCTGTCGGCGCGGTTCGGGTCGGAGCAGAGCGACGAGTCGTCTCCGCCGTAGGCGGGCGGCGGGTTGCCGCAGGCCGTGAGAGTCGCCGTGGCGAGGATCGCCAGGGCGTAGAACACTTTCGCGGAAGCGCGCATAGCGCGCCGTCCTTTCTGCCCGGTTTACCCCGTCGGACTTGTCATGTCGGATGACATGATGACGGGGGTGAGTAGTGAAGGGGGCCAGGAGACAATTATTTTTGTCATCCTGAATCTGCCTGAGGCGGATGAAGGATCCCTTAAACTAAACTTAAGGGATTCTTCGGTCGCCTCAGGCGACCTCAGAATGACAGCGGCATACTTATCTTTTGGCCGCCCTTCACACAACTTCCTGTGATGGCTGGCGTAAGGCCCCAAGGGGCCAAAGCCGGCACGTTTTTAAAGAATGGTTTTAGAATCGCCAGCCATATTGGCGTTAAGTTAGCGAAAACGGCGG
>CAZHFX010000013.1:5187-20172 GCA_964531745.1 uncultured Gammaproteobacteria bacterium | reverse complement strand
CTAAAACATACAATTATACCATACCACGAGGGTTTTGTCAACGGCAAGCCCAGTCGTGTGAGGTAAACGGGGTTTGTCAAGGGGTATTGACCTGGGCGCTGTTTTTACAGTAGTATGTGTATAGGCAAGCCAGTTACCAATAATAATTAATTTCTATGAAAAAAAGAACAAAACTTTATTCTTTTCCAGTCATTATTGAACGAGATGAAGATGGGTATTATGTAGGTACTGTGCCAACATTGCGGAGTTGTTATACGCAAGCCCGCACGTTGCCGGAATTATATAAACGGTTAGAGGAAGTCGTGGAGCTGTGTGTTCAAGCTGAGCGAGGTTTGTTTTCCACCTCTCCTCGGCAAAATGAATTTTTAGGTGTGCAAAAACTGGATTTCATGGTATGACCCGGTTGGTTCCTATCAGCGCCAAGAAACTTATCTATATTATTGAAAGGTTAGGGTATCAAGAACTGCGTCGGCGCGGTAGCCACCGGTTTTTCTTTAATCCGGCTACCGGATTCACTACGGTTATTCCCGATCACGGTTCCGAAGACATTGGTCGTGGTTTACTGCGTAGTATTTTAAGAGACATTAATGTTGGTATTGAAGAGTTTGCTAAATTGCGGTGAGGACTTCAAGCATTCGCGAGCGGCAGGCCGCGAGGTTTCTATCCCCACAATTGGTGGTTGGCGGGCGGAAAATGTGCTATACTGAATAGTAATAAACTACTTTTTCCGCATGTCCATACTGCCTCGCATTAAACTCGCGCTCACTGGGTTGTATTGGCGTTACTGGCATCCGCGCAAACGGGTGTTCTTGTCATTGGCGTTAGTAGTTGCCGGGGCCGTTTTGTTGGTTTATGGGCCGGCTGTTTTCGCCGCGGGTGAAACGGGGACATATGCGTCTCCGATGAGTATAAAGTTTGTTCCCAGTTTTCTCTTGGATATTCTTTCCAGAATTTTACTGTTGATTACGCGCTTGTTTCTGTCTCTCTCCATGTTTATCTTGAGTTTTATCATTGAGATCGGCAGTTACAATGGCTATTTGAGTTCATCGGCTGTGACCATCGGCTGGGTGACGGTGCGCGATATCACGAATATGGGGTTTGTCATCATACTCCTCATCATCGCGTTCGGCACCATTTTGGGGCTGGAGCAATATGAATGGAAAAAATTGTTGGTGAAATTTGTCATGGCCGCCATTTTAGTAAATTTCAGCCGTATCATTTGCGGTATTATCATTGACATCGCGCAGGTGGTGATGATTACCTTTGTCAACGGTATCGCGGCGACCGCTGGCGGCAATTTGATTAACGCGTTTAATCTCAACGACATTCAGAAGCTAACGGCGGAAGGCAACACTATTGATTTCGGCGGAGTGTTTATCGCCTCAGTGGCGGCCATTACGTTTTCCGCCATGGTCATGGCCACGATGGCGGTTTTTTTGGCGATGCTCCTCGCCCGCATGGTGGTATTATGGGTGCTCATTGTTTTGTCGCCCCTGGCGTTTGTTTTGAGCGTGGTGCCGCAGACGCAAAAATATGCGAGTGAGTGGTGGAGCGAATTCGGGTCTAACGTTGTCACCGGGCCGGTGCTGTTGTTTTTTTTATGGCTGTCGTTTGTGACGGTTGGCAGCGGCAACGTCCACCAGCAGATTGCGGATAATGCCGGCGGCCGCACACTCAATGAAGCGGACGCCGTCAAGTCCGCGGGGGCGGATGTATCATCCGGCATTACGGAAGCGATGAAATGGAACAATATGGCGAATTTCGCCATCGCCATCGGCATGCTGATAGTGGGAGCGAAAGCGGCCCAACAGCTGGGCGGCGTCGGCGGCGCCTGGGCGGGCGGAGCCATTGATTTCGGCAAGAAAGTAGCCACGGTGGCGAGCGGTGTCGCGGCGGCGCGCTGGGCGGGCGGCAAGGCGAAAGAGGGGGCATTGGTGGCGGGAAAAGGACTGGCCAAGTTGGCCTACCACGTTTCGCCAGCGGCGAGCTATGTTGAACGCATAAAAAATCGCGCTTTGTCGGAGTGGGAAGGGTTTCAAGCCAGGCGTTATGCCCCGCAGTCTGGTCTAACCCCGAAAGAGAAATGGGTAGAAGAAGAAAGATATGGCGATGATGTAAAGGATGAACAGGGAAAATTGTTGCACAGAAAGGGAGACATCAAAAGAGAAGGGCGTTTCGTAGCAGAGAAATATAAAGAGGACCAGTTAGACGCGGAGGGAAAGATATTGCATAAAAAAGGAGACACTGTAATGCAAGAAATTCCCGAGGAAACTAGTTGGATCATGCGGCGTTTTCAAAAACGAGCCTCCATTGATATGGAGAGTGCTAAAAAATTAGAAAAAACTAAAAAATTTGCTGAAACTAGAAAAGAAAGTCTTAGCAAAGACATTAGAGGCGTGCCAACCTCTGTATTTATGCGCGACTGGGAGAAGGTTGACGCTCTTGATCGTCGCGAACAAGGAAAGTTGGAAGAAAAGAAAGCGCGGTCGGCGGCTAAGACTAAGCAGTTTGGCGGGGAGGGCAAATTGATGGAAGCGAGCACGCGTCGCCGGCAAATTCAAGGCGGTGAGTTGTTGGAAGCAAGAGAAGAGACGTTGGCGGAAGAAATTGCCGGTCATGAGGTGAGAGGGCATCTTATTGAAACGGAGATGGGTACGTTGGGGGAAGAGGCGAAGGGAAGATTTTTGCAAACCGTTGAAGGCCACGCGATTGAGGTGAAAACCAATTTAGCCGAGCAAGCGAAAAAGGCCGCCGAGGATATCGTGAAGACTCTAAAAGAGGGGGATTTGAAAGGCGCCTTTAACGAGGCGGCCAAGGCGATTGAAGACGTCATGGACAGAATGAAAAATGATCCTAAAAAAGTGACGGCCGAGTTGCAAAAATTGGCGAGTATTAATCCCTATGTAGCCGCTTTGGCGACCGCCCGCGAACTATCAGAGACAACTCATGAAAAAGGAGTGCGGGAAAAGCAGGCGGTTGATGCTAGCTTTGACGCGGTGGTGGGTCTGCACCAAGGTAGTCGCACGCAATCGTCGGCTATGTCCGAGGAAACAGAGCGGGCAAAAAAGGAGTACTCTATTTTGGAGCGCGTGCAGGCGCAGAAATTGGCGGCCGACAGGCTTGCTTTCCTAATGCAAAAGAGGCAGGAAACAGAGCGGCAAGGCGGCGAATTTGAATTGCGAGATCAAATTGCTTTGACTGCTGCTCTTGGCGCCGTTGATGTTGAGGCTTGGAACGACGATGTGATGGATCATATCTTTGATCAGATCAAGGCGCTTGACAGCGGCGCTTTCAGGGGAAGAGAGAATTCAGTTGAAGGCCAGAAAGCAGCCGGCATGAAGGAGCTGGGAGAAAAATTGGGATGGAAATTAGAAATTGACCAAACGACTGGCAAAAAGAAGATTGGTTCTACTTATGGACGTGGGATGTCGGCTCAATTGCAAAATTTGGGTGCTTTTGGAGGGGATGCAGACGCCGTGCGAGCTAATACGGAATTAGAGAGGCGGATGAAGGAGAACAAATCTTTAACTTACGGTCAGGCAATACAAGCGGCGGCTGGGGACGGAACCCTTGGCATGACGCCGGAAGCATACATGAAAAAATTACGGGCGGCTCAAGATTTTCTGCAAACCGGCGCCAGAGTCAATACCCAAAACGCGTATGGCACCGGGCATTATGAATCAGCCCATAATATTCAGTTTGATGTTAACCTTGAAGGTGGCATGCTCCGACCGATGACAACTCGTGAGGCCCAGGCAGAAACCATTGCTGATTTGAACAAAAAGGGGCAAGATGAGCTTTCCAAATCTCAGATTCATTCGGTCATGGAAATGGATATGAACAGTCATTTACCGCAACATATCATTAAGGAGATGTTCCAAGCGGTGTATGGTCAAATGCAGGAGGAATATCAATACACCAAAGTCCCTCAGCGTTCGGCTAGAAAGCTTTGGGGGTATGGAGCAGGCGAGACAATCCGTGTCACTTCTGATGGTTTTGCGCAAATTGGCAACCAGGCGATTAACGAGACTTACGGGGCAGGCCAAGCCGGCACAGATGAGCGTGGTCGTCATATCATCAAAGATTATCTTTTGCCGCAGATTTTGGGCGGGATAAAGCCAGCAATCTATGGTATGCGGAGTTTATTTAACAACGTCAGTTTGGACGAAGCAAACGCGGGGGTCATAAAAGTTAATGTTGATGGTGCGGCGTTTGGAAATATAACTAACCTGAGAGATTTGTTAAACAAAATAGAAAGCGACGCGGTATTAAAAAATGATATTTTAAGACAAGATCCGAATGCTTTAAAGGAACTCGCAGAACTTATCGCTAAAGCGGCAATTCCAGGAAGCGGGCTGGGTTTACAGGAAAAAAAGGGAAAGGGCGATGCCGCCAGGAAAGATTCATGAAGTCGAAATAAAAAATAAATTTAGGGAGTAGTTAGTATGATGCAACCATTGTTTAAATATCAGTCGGCCAATTGGGCGCAAATTAAGCAGTCCTATCTTGCGTTGGCCGGTTTGACCCATGGAATGGGTGAGAAAGTCAAGAATATTGGTGTTATCTTGAGCGATATAGTGAAAGAATTTGCGCGGCTCGACGTTGCGCTCGCCTCTGTCGAAAAAGTGTGCCTGTCTTTGCTTGATTTGGATTTAGTGCGAACAGTTGTCGAGCTGGTAAAAAATAAAAAGGTGAGCGAAGTATTGCCGCTACTTGTTCCTTTGGAGGAACAGTTGCGAATACTCGCGGCGGGGGCGGGGGGAGGGGGGGGCTTATACAGACCGGACGAAACGATCAATTATCTAAAAAATCCAAACCAAACGGCAGATTTAGTCAGTGTTGTGCGCACGATATACGACAGCCGTTTTGGAGAAAAAGAAAGCCGCGATATCAACCTTGCTATTTTAGAATTTTTAAAAATCAAAAAAGATAGTGGCACGGTAATGGAGCGGAGCGCGGCGGTCGTATTGGCTGTTGCTTTGGATAAGGTCTATGCCCACTTCGCTCGTCTCCACGAAAGTCAGCAGGCGCTACTCCTCAAATTTTATTTTTATCGAGCTATTGCTCTCGGCGTGCCAGTTCGAGCGTATTTGCAGACTGCGCTTAATACTGCCCCCGGGGTGATTCAGTATATTAACGAAGACAAGGATTTGGTCGGTATGATAGCGGCAAATGAGGAAGAAGTTTCTTTGAATAGCGCGAAGCCAGTCGGGAAGTTCGCGAAATTAGCGCAGGAATTTTTAGCGAGTGCGGGAAAGCGTGGCGTATCGGAGAGCGAGCAAAGAAAGTTTGTAGCCGCTAAAGCGGGCGAGCCGGAGGCAGTATTTTTAAGAGAAGCGATCGGTATCCTCGTTCATCTAAAGGAGGCTACGCTCGTGGACTGGCTACATGACCATTAGCATGGCCCAGACGAACAGTATCAAATTGATTTGGTACAGCTGGTTTTTTCGTTCGGTTTTCATGGAGAATTTATTTTTATAATGGATTATTTTAAAAATAAGAATCCCGTGGTTCCGATAAAGGCTTTCCTGAATAAATTACGCGAAGTAGTTCCTTTGGAAAATGAAGACAGTGTGCAGGCTCTCGCGCGTTTGACTGGATTGTTCCATCAGGCTCGGATCATTCCATCTAGCCAAGAATTAATTGAATTCCACGAACAAGATGGGAAATTTCATTGGAATGAAAAATTAGTTGTTTAATTTTGTATGCCCGAAGGAGAACAGAAAAAACAAAATTTATTTTTTTACTGCCGGCACAGCCGACAGGAAGTTGTCGTTGCCATCGCTCGTCTCACGGCGGAGAAAGGGCGCCTGCTCAATACTAGTATCGCAGTGATTCCCCAAATGTATGTGTATATTGATCGCCTAGCCAATATTGTTAATACTTATCATTCAGACAATTTGTTTACAATTATGGACAATGAGGCCGTCCAATTTTTGGACGCGGCGCTTATTCAGACTTTTATCGCTGACCCCGCGAACAAAGAAAATCGCGATACTTTGTCGGAACAACTATTGATGGCCGCGGCCGCGACAGGCGCCATAGATGATATGAACCCTTATGACTATGATGAGTTGGCGGAAATAGATAAGGGGACTGCCGCCTATTACAATGATGTTACGATGGCTTTTACATTGGGAAATATCATATTTTCCGATGAAGCGCGAAAGTACGCTTCATTTATTATGCGGCAATTGCGCCAAACTACCCCGCGGACTTTACGGGAGGCAAAACAAGATTGGTCGGACGCTTTTTTGCTGGCTTTAACTTTGCGCGTTGCTTGGTTTATGTTTCCCATTTTATCGTTTGGTGATCAAGATTATCTCATAAAAAATTTATTTTATGCCGGCGTTGCCGCTGGCGCGCCGGTGGACGCTATGATAGAATTTTATTTGTCCACTCGGGTTGATTCGGCAAGCCGGCCGCAGGCCGTCACCCGGTTGCAGGAAGCGTTAGAAAAAAATCAGGAAATAATTATTTTGGATATAGCGGCTGGAAGTGGCAAGCCGATGGCGGAGATAATGAATGTATATATGGCATCGCCAGCTGTGATGGGTAATGGAGGAATCTTTAATAAGGAAGTATTTTTTCAAGAATTGTATGGTTTGCAAGAGGGGAGAGACGCTTATATACGTTGGCTTAGGGAAACGATGCTGACGGCTACTCATCTGCGTAATAATAATTGGACCTAAGAAAGTTGTTAGCAATCAATTCAGATTTTATTTTATGACTGACAAAACAACACAACCCACTGTTCTCGTCAAAAAATCCGACGGCACATATGCCCGTATGAGTTTGAGTGAGCTCAAGGCCAAGCAGGGTGGGGCGAAAATCTCTCCTCCGGCGCCGAAAACAGCGCCGGCCGCCGCGCCGGTTGCTGTGGCGAAGCCGGCTCCGCTGAAAAAAGTAAACGCGGATTTTGCCGCGCCGCTCGCGGAGGAGCTCGCTCCGGCCGTGAACCCCGGGCCCAAGGTGAGCGCCAATAGAATTGATCAGGTTGACGCGGTTATCAAGAAATTGAATTTTAATTTTCCCGCTCATAATCTCAACCGCTTGCGCACCATCATCCAGCTCCGTTTGAAAGACGTGCGCAGTGTGGAGCAGACCAAAGATTCATTGCTCCGCGCCGAGCTGGACGGAGGAATGAATTTGCCAGCCCGGCAAGCGGAAGAAGTATTGCAGAAATGCGCGCCACCCTCGCCGTCGGCCGCCGAGACAGCCGAAATAGTGCTGCCTCTGAAGTCGGCTCCGGCGCCCAAACCAGCGCGCCGGGCCCCGCCGCCGGCAGTGAGGCCGGAGGAATTGCCAGCCACGAGCACGCCGAATAACGCTTTTGTGCACGACCGCCTCCGCGCATCTGGCGTGCCGAGTCCGTCCCTCCGGGCGGCACCGGCGCCGCTCTCCCGCGGAGAGGGAGAAGGAGCGAGCGTTCTGCCGGCCCAGTCATTCAAGCTGTCATCGCAACCAGCTTCCAAGCCGATTTTGCATGATGTGGTGGCAAAACCAATGGAGATGACGCCGGTGGACGAAGTCCGTTATTTCAATCTAGTTGATTTTCGCCGGTTGGCCGCTGACCCGGCCGAAGCGGCTCGACGTCTGCGCCAGAAATTTTCCAATTTGAAAGACGAATCCATCGTGCTTTATCTGCAGGGGCTCGCCGCCTGGCGCAATTCTCCGCTTTATTTGGAATACCTGGATGTTGTTTTAAGCGCGCTGAATAGCGATCAAAAATTGCCGGTTCCCCGCGACCGGAAGATGTTGCAATGGGGCGAGTTAACCGCCATCGTCGCGATGGAACAAACTATGGAATATCTATGAACCAGTTTACCGTACCACAATTTATTGACGTGGAAGACAAAATTTTCGGGCCGGTTACCACCCGGCAGTTTGTGATTTTGCTGGTGGCCGGGCTGTCAATTTTTGTAGCCTATAAACTGGCCGATATGGCGCTGTTTATTTTTTTTCTGGCGCTCATCGGCGGCTTGGCTCTCACGATCGCGTTCGTAAAAGTGAACGGACAGGCGTTTCATTATTTTGTCCTCAATATTTTTCAGACGTTGCGCCGGCCGAGCCGGCGCATTTGGCGGAAAGCCTACACGAAAGCGGAGCTGTTGGAGCTGATAAAAGAAGGGCCGACGCCGCCAGCCGAGGAAAAAATCGCGCCGAAGACCGCTCCGGTGGCGCGAATTCGCAATTTATCGCTCCAAGTCAATACGGGCGGGTATTATAAAGGCGAATAGCGCTGTCATTCTGAGGTCGCCTGAGGCGACCGAAGAATCCCTTAAACACAGACGTAAGGGATCCTTCGCTCCGCTCAGGATGACAAACGAATTTTGAAACGAGAGTATAACTATGCTATGAAGAACAAAGCCGCGGCTAAAAAGAAAAGCGGAATGGTCGCCACCCAGCAGTATTTGTCAATCGCCGAAATCAAACAGGATACAGTGGTTTTGAAGGACGGCACCCTGCGGGCGGTTTTGCTGGTGTCAAGCATCAATTTCGCTCTCAAAAATGAGGACGAGCAGAACGCCATCATCAGCGGCTATGTTTCGTTTCTGAATTCGCTTGATCACCCCTTGCAGGTGGTAATGCAATCGCGGCGACTGCAGATAAAACCGTATTTGGACCGTTTATTAAAACAAGAGCGCGAGCAAACCAACGAGCTTTTGCGCACCCAAATCGCCGACTACCGGTCATTCGTGTCCCAGCTGGTGGAGCTAGGCGAAATTATGAGCAAGCAATTTTATGTGGTGGTGCCCTACGATCCGCTGTCCAACAAAAATAAAAGTTTTTGGAGCCGCCTCACCGAAGCGCTAAACCCCGCGGCGACTGTGAAGCTCAAAGGCGAACGTTTTACCAAGCGCAAATACGACCTGGATCAACGGGTGCGCCAGATTGAATCGGGGCTCACGAGCGTTGGCCTCACCGCGGCCCGTCTGGACACCCAATCGCTCATTGAACTGTATTTTGCCGCGTATAATACCGATATCGCGCTGTCGGAGGAATTGCCGCCCTTAAATCAATTGCAAGTGGAAGGATAATATGGCTTTCAAACCAACCAGCATAAAAAAAGAACTACAAGCCAAGCAAGGTTTGCTTGAAGAAAAGAAAGGAATACTCGCCAAACAGTCGGCCGAGGAGATTATCACGCTTGAAGAAGAGAAAACCTACCGCGAAGGCGTGGTGGCCATCCGCGATCTCATTTCGCCGGCGGCTTTGAGCGTGGAGTCCAGTTTTATCCAGCTCGGCACGGCTTATTGCCGCACTATTTTTGTGGTGTCCTATCCGCGCTATATTTCCGTCGGCTGGAGTTCCCCCGTCATCAACTTGTCTATCACCATGGACATCGCCATGTATTTTTATCCGGTGAAGGCGGCGATTATTCTTAAGCAGTTGAGAAATAAAGTCGGCGCGCTGGAAGCCCAGATTAACGCCGACGCCGAAAAGGGCGCTCCGCGCGATCCGATCCGGGAAACGGCTCTGCGCGATATTGAGCAATTGCGCGATAACTTGACGCAAGGGGTGGAGCATTTTTTCCAGTTCGCTTTTTACGTTACCATTTACGCCGCTAGTAAAGAGAAGTTAGATCAGATTTCTGAAGATATTGAAAGCATTTTCGGTTCCAAATTGATTTCCAGCCGCAAGGTTTTGTTTCAGGGCGAGCAGGGGTATAACTCCACGTTGCCGCTCGCGAATGACGAGCTTTTGGTTGCTTTCAACATGAATTCCAGCCCGATCGCGGCTTCTTTCCCGTTCATTTCGGCCGAGCTGACTAGCGACACTGGCATTCTCTACGGCATTAACCGTCACAACAACAGCCTCATTCTGTTTGATCGTTTTTCTCTGCAGAACGCCAATATGGTGGTGTTCGCCACCTCGGGCGCTGGCAAAAGCTACGCGGTGAAGCTAGAGATACTGCGTACCATGATGATGGGGGTGGACGTGATTGTAATTGACCCCGAAATGGAATACAAGCACCTTTGCGATGCCGTCGGCGGCACCTACATAAATATCTCGCTGTCCTCGGAGAGCAAAGTCAACCCATTTGATTTGCCGCGTCCGGTGGGGCAGGAGGCGGCGGTGGAGGATATTATCCGCGGAGCGGTGATTACGGTGAAAGGGTTGCTCCGCATTATGCTCGGCGGGCTCACCACCGAGCAGGATTCAATAGTTGACCGCGCGTTGATTGAAACTTATGCCAAGAAAGATATCACGAGCGACGCTGATTTGGCTACCGTGGAGCCGCCAATTATTCAAGATTTGGAAGAAGTGCTGGAAGGCATGGAAGGTTCGGACGAACTCGTTTTGAAACTCAAAAAATACACCGAAGGCACATTCAGCGGGCTTTTTAATTCGCCGACGAACGTGGATATGAAAAACCAGTTGGTGGTGTTCAGCGTGCGCGATCTGGAAGACGAACTCCGGCCGCTGGCTATTTACGCCATTGTGAACTACATTTGGAGCGTGGTGCGCTCGGAGCGCAAGAAGCGCGTCTTGGTGATTGATGAAGCCTGGTGGCTCATGCAACATGAGGATTCCGCGCGTTTTATTTTCGCTCTGGTGAAGCGTTGCCGCAAGTATTTCCTCGGCGTCACCACTATCACGCAGGACGTGAATGACTTTTTGAAGTCGCAGTACGGTCAGGCGATCGTGACGAACTCGGCGCTTCAACTTCTGATGAAGCAGTCGCCGGCGGCGGTAGATTTGGTGCAGAAAATTTTTCTTTTGACCGACAGCGAAAAGTATTTACTGCTGGAGAGCGGGGTGGGGGAGGGTATTTTTTTCGCCGGCTATAAGCACGCCGCCATTAAGGTGGTGGCCTCTTACACCGAAGACCAGATCGTTACCACCAATCCGGAACAGCTCTTGGAAATTGAGCGCGCCAAGAGGGAGTTTGAAGAACAGTCCAAGTAAATTGGAATTTTTATTTGACATTAGATATTTGTTATTTGTCATTTCAAATTGTATGCCTCTAAGAACCCGTCTTTTTATCATTATCAGCATCATCGTTTTGTTTGTGCTAGTGGTGAGCGTTTCTTTGCTGGTCGTGTCAAAAAAGAAAGCGGTTGCGCCGGCCGCCGTCGGCGAGTCAAGCGCTCCGGCCGGGGCGAACGCGGTTGATAGCGGTAATCTTGGCCAGCTCAAATCGCTCGAGGCCGTCGCCGCGCCGGTTAATTTGCCGATTAAACCGTCAACGGAGTTGGAGACAGAACAGAACGCCGCCAAACAAATGGCCAAGATATTCGTGGAGCGCTATAATACTTTTTCAACGGATAATAATTTACAGAATATCCGCGAAGTGAAGGAACTGGTGACGCCGGCTTTGTGGAAAAAAATAAGCGCGCGTTTGAAGAATGCCGTTTCGGCGTCGCTTTATCTGGCGGTAACAACCGAAGCGATCAGCTCGAGCATCGTCGATTGGCAGGACATAACGGCGCAGGTGGCTATTCAAGCTAGAAAAACCACCCGGAAAAACGACGCCACGGCGACTGCTCAAGAAACAATTACGGTGGTCATGGCGAAACAGGGTGGCAACTGGCTGGTAGACAGCTACACAACGGCCAAGCCTTAAAGTATGTTTGGGCGGGCGGGAAAGATAATAGCCGGCTGTCTGTTTCCGATATGCTGCGTGGAGTGCGGGGCGGAGGAGGAGTGGTGGTGTCGCGCTTGCCGCGGGCCGGAGAATCTTTCTCCGCATTTTTTTGAAGTATCCGCGCCGCTTGATGGCCTTATGGCCATTTTTTCGTATGAATCCGAAAGTCCGGCCAGCAAGCTTATCCAGCAATTTAAATATCATCACAGCTCGGCCATAGCCGAGCTGTGGTCGGAGATTCTGCCATGGAAGCTGGCGGTGGTAACGGCGATGGCGAGTGTCGCGCCGGTGCCGCTTTATCCACGCCGCGAGCGCGAGCGCGGGTACAATCAGGCTAAAATTATCGGGCAGCTTTTGGCCGGCAAGCTGGGCTGTTCGTTTGCTCCGAACGCGCTCCAGCGCGTTCGCGCCACGCGCCAGCAAGCCGCGCTTTCGCGTTCGGAGCGGGCAGAAAATGTCCGTGGCGCGTTTATTTCGCGTTGTTTGCCGGCGGAAAACATTATTTTGGTTGATGACGTGTTCACGACCGGAGCCACTATGAACGCGTGCGCATCGGCCCTCAAGGCGGCTGGCGCCCGGCGGGTGTGGGGGTTCGCGCTCGCTAAAGGATAGCGTTTTTTTTCGCTACGGTTGTGTTTTTTCGTCTGATGTTTTATGATAAGGATGATTTTAATTAGCGGCAAGTTTAATTATGATTATTCAAAAATTTGGGGGCACATCGGTGGGAACTCTTGAACGTGTTAAAGATGTCGCTAATATTGTATCGGCAACCGCCGGTGATAAGGTAGTGGTGCTTTCAGCCATGTCTGGCGTGACTAACGCTTTAATCAACTGCGGCCAAGAGGCGGCCGGGGGTGGGGATTTCCTGACGTCCTACGGTCAAATCAAAGAAAAATATTTTTCGCTGTTGCCGGGGTTGGAGGGAAGTTATAAAGCGCTAGCGGAGGAGAGGTTAAATGTTTTGTTCGCCGAATTGCGGTCAGTGTTAAATGCCGCGGCGGCCTTAAAATTTATTGATTTTAGAGTTAATGACCTTGTGGTAAGTTTTGGCGAGTGTCTGATGTGCGCGGTCTTTCCGTTCTTTCTTAAATCTCTCGGCCAGGAAGCTCATGAAACGGACGCGCGGCAGTTGATTTTTACTGACAATGATTTTGGCAAAGCGCGGGTAAACTTCAAAGAGTCTAACTTACGAATTCAAGAATGGCGGAAGAGCATAAAAGGCATATCAGTTGTGACCGGATTCATTGCCTCCACCAAAGACGGCTCCACCACGACGCTCTCTCGCGGCGGAACGGATTATACCGCCACTATCATCGGCGGGGCGCTCGGCGCGGAGCGGGTGGAAATTTGGACCGATGTGGACGGTGCTATGACGGCGGATCCGAGGAAAGTTAAGTCAGCGCGAGTGCTCCAAAGGTTAACTTACGCGGAAGCGGCCGAGATGGCCTATTTTGGCGCCAAGGTCATTCACCCATTGACTTTGCTTCCGGTAAGAGAGCGGCACATACCAGTTATTATTAAAAATACTTTTCATCCAGACGCGGCTGGCACCATTATCAATGATTCAACTGATAATAGCGGCTCTTTCATTAAATCCGTAGCATTGCGCGAGGGGCTTAGCCTCATCAATGTGGAAGGGCTGGGACTACAGGGGTTGGTGGGTTTTGCCGGCCGATTGTTTATGGCGCTTGGTCGCGCGGGAGTGAACGTCGTTATGATTTCGCAAGCATCTTCCGAACAGAGCGTATGTATTGCGGTAAATGATAACGAGACAGTGAAAGCGGTGGAAACGATAGACAGCGAATTTGTCCGCGAGCGGGAAGAACATTTGCTGGAAGTCGTGACGGAAAACGACATTTGCATCCTGGCTGTGATCGGCGACCGGATGGCGGGTATACCGGGAGTGTCAGGCAAGCTATTCGCGGCTTTGGGCCAAGCGGGTATCAACGTGCGCGCTATTGCTCAAGGGTCGTCGGAGCGCAACATTTCCCTTGTCATCAGCAAAGCAGACTGCGCGGAGGCTATTAAAGTGGTTCATGAGGCGTTTTTCAAAATATAAGAGAGCGGTTTCTAATGTATGAAGACAGTGAATGTGGTACAAGTTGGCTGTGGCGCCGTAGGCAAGGCTCTGGTCGCGTTGATGGCGCAAAGAAATTTTTTTTTGCGCAAAAATTTAGGGATAGAATTAAAGTTATTAGGAATTTTTTCTTCTAAAAAATATATTTTTGATGACAGAGGATTGCCGCTGGATGGCGCCGATAGGATTGAGGGCGTTTTTGACGAAGGTAAACTCTATCAAGGATGGGAGAAATTAGAAGAGAATATTGAAAAAGAGACTATTGTGGTGGATGCGACAGCGGCGCCGATCGCCGAGATGCATCAAGCGATTCTTCGCTCCGGCGGAATTGTTGTTACCGCCAACAAAAAACCGTTGACTGACAAATTGGGAATTTACCGCGAGCTCCACGCCGACACCGGTCGTTATTTTTACGAAACTACGGTGGGATCCAGCACGCCGGTGATTCAAACTCTTCAGGATTTGGTTAAAACCGGCGATGAAGTAAGGGAAATCAAAGCCACTCTGTCGGGAACGCTCGGGTTTGTTTGTAGTGAGCTCGGACGCGGGGAATTAAAGTTTTCGGAAATAGTTAAAAAGGCCAAGGAATTAGGTTACACTGAACCGCACCCGCGTGACGACCTGTTAGGTTTGGACGTGGCGCGCAAGGCGTTGATTCTAGGACGGGAAATTGGTTTGTTGCTGGAAATGACAGACATCAAATTAGAGGGAATGATATCAAACGAGTTAGCGGAGATAGAGGATGTGCCGATATTTTTGGAAAAGTTGAAAATTTTGGATAAAGAATATGATGAGCGCATGGCGGAGTGGAAGGCGAGGGAAGAAGCGCCGCAGTTTGTCGCGCGTATCAAACCGGAGGGTATCAGCGTTGGCTTGGTCGGAGTAAAATCAAACGAATCTTTAGGCCGGCTTACCGGGCCGGAAAATTTTATATCTTTCAGAACGAGAATTTTTAATGAGGCGCCGCTGGTTTTGCAGGGCAAAGGTGCTGGAGTGCAATATACAGCGGAGGGAGTTTTGCAGGATATTATCAGAGCGAGCCAATAATTAAATATTTTTATGACTCAAAAATTAAGAGTGGGAATTTTGGGAGCGACCGGCATGGTCGGCCAGCGTTTTATCACTTTGCTCAAGGACCATCCATGGTTTGAAGTAACGACTGTGGCCGCTTCGCCCAAGTCGGCCGGTTTGTCTTATGCGGAAGCGGTAGCGGGGCGGTGGCTGATGAGCGAAGCGATTCCTGAGAATGTCAGGGCGATAAAAGTTTATTCGGCTGAAAATGATGTCGCCAAAATTGTTGGCGAAGTTGATTTTG
>CAZHFX010000013.1:0-5177 GCA_964531745.1 uncultured Gammaproteobacteria bacterium | reverse complement strand
TGACCAAAGAGAAAATTTGTGTTTTGGAAGAGGCTTGTGCTGAAAAAAATGTCCCGGTCGTTTCCAACAATTCCGCGCACCGATGGACCGTCGATGTGCCTATGATTATGCCTGAAATTAATCCGGAACATTTAGCGGCGATTGATATCCAACGCCAAAGGCGCGGGTGGGAGCGCGGTTTTATTGTTACCAAACCCAATTGTTCTTTGCAGTCTTACGTGCCAGCCATCCAGCCCCTCAAAAAATTTGGAGTGGAAAAAGTCGCGGTGACCACTCTCCAGGCGCTATCCGGAGCTGGCAAAACTTTGGAAATCTGGCCCGAGATGAGTGACAATGTCATTCCTTTTATCGGCGGGGAAGAAGAAAAGACCGAGCGAGAGCCGTTAAAAATTTGGGGGAGAGTTGGAAGCGACGGAATTGTTTCGGCTTCCGGCCCGCCGATTTCTGCTACCTGCATCCGGGTGCCGGTTTCCGATGGGCATATGGCGGCAGTAACGGTCTCGCTCCAAGAAAAAGTCTCTAAAGAGCAAATCATTGACGCTTGGCGCGGCTATGTCAACCCGATAGCGCAGGATAATTTGCCCTCTGCTCCCGTGCCCCTTATCACTTACTTGGAAGAGGACAATCGCCCGCAAACGCGCCTTGACCGGCTGGTCGGGAAAGGCATGGGTATCACGGTCGGCAGGTTGCGCCCTGATGCTATTTTGAACTGGAAATTTATCGCGCTGGCTCATAACACCATTCGCGGTGCCGCCGGCGGGGCGATTTTGACGGCCGAATTGTTAAAAGCGAGGGGGTATATGTAGGCCAGGTAAATTAGTCGTCCGCGGTGTTAATTAGGCTGTGGATAATAAAAATTTTGACAATTGTATTAAATAATTTTATAATTATACTAATTATTTATTTTTTTAGTATAATTATATGTTGGAGACCGCAAGCGGGTTGAGGAGTTTTTTGGAAATACCCTACGACAAGCTGGAAGAAATGAATTTACGGGCGGGTGAGCAGGCGGGCGGAGACGCTAAATTGCTGGAGAAAGAGCATTTGGATTATTTAGCCAAAGAGAAAAGAATTAAAGCGGTAACGGTGTGTTTCTCAGATTTGGAAGGCCGTTTCCACATGCTGGACTATGATAAAAAATATTTGCTCGGCGCGGCGAATAATTTTACTTTTGACGGGTCGTCTATTCGTGGCTTTACGGCCCAGCATGAATCGGATTTGCGGCTGGACTTGGATTGGTCCAGCATCCGCTGGTTGCCAGTCGATGTTTTTGGTCCGGGCAAAGTGATTGTGTTCGCGTTTATTTTGAATCAAGATTGTTCGCCGCATCCATCGGATATGCGCGGCCGGCTTAAGGCGTACAGCGATTACCTCAAGAAGAAAGAGGGGGTGACGATGAACGCCGCGGCGGAGATTGAAGGGTTTTTGGTGGACGGAGCGGATGCCGAACAGAATTACAGCGAAGAAGAGGGTTTTAAATTCATTTCTTCCGGCGGGTATTATCATTCTTTGCCGCTTGATCGCCTGCGTGTGTTTATTGACAAAGTAGCCGAAGCGCAAAGAGCGATGGGGTTTAAAAACGAAAAAGACCACCCCGAGGTGGCGCCGTCGCAGTTTGAGGTGAATTTTTCCTATGCCGAGGCCGTGCGCGCCTGCGATAATATTCAATTATACAAGCTAGTCTGTCGGCAGGTGGCAGATTCCATGGGAATGACAGCAACGTTTTTGCCCAAGCCGATTGCCAATATCAATGGCAGCGGCATGCACACCAATATTTCGCTTTCCAAGAACGGCAAAAATATTTTTTACAAAAAAAATGGAGAAGAGGGCTTGTCGCCTTTGGCTTGGGAAATGGTGTCGCGGATTTTGAATCACGCGCCGGAGCTTTGCCTTGCGCTCAACCCGAGCGTGAACGCTTACCGTCGTTTGGACCCGCATTTTGAAGCGCCGAACCAAATTAAAGTTTCGGCTAAAGACCGCGGGTCAATGATCCGGATTCCTATTGGCAACGAAAGAAGCGCGCGCCTGGAAGTGCGCTCGGTGGCACCGGATGCCAACCCTTACATGGTGCTTTATGCCTTGTTCAAGACGGCTTTTGAAGGAAAGAAATTAGAGAAAGCCAAAGACAAGCGTGATAGGTTGCGTTTTTTGCCGGGCAACATTAACGACGCCATCAAGCTGTTTAAGGCCAGCGATTTTACGGAGAAGATTTTCGGCGCGGACACGAAGGAAAAATTTTTACAGTGGAAAGAGCTGGCGGCAAATCGCAGTCCCAAAGAGTTGGGTGCGGTTGTGAAACAATCCGAAATTTTGTTTCATCACGAAATGACGAATCAGCTTTTATGGAATAAGTTTTGAGCTTGGCGGACCTCACACCCCCCTCCGCCCGCCTCGCTGTGAACCGGAGCGGAAAGGACGATTTTCCGCCGAAGACAGATTTGCCTTCGGCATGACAAGTTTTTCTTTGGCGACAAATTCTATTCAGATTTCTCTTGAATTCTTAAATCTTTTTTGGCAACACCCAATAAATCGTGGAGGTACTGATAAACTTCTTCAGTCTTACCGCGCGGAAATTTTGCTACAATTTCATCTTTTGAAATGTAATCAGGCACTAAGACCTCGTCCTCTTCCATACCAAAATGATTTCCGGTGTTGCTGTTGATTGCAGAATCTATAGGGATTTTCAAAACATATATTTCATATTGAAGTTGTTCGGCCGCGTCTGGTATGTTGCCAGTTCCTGCTTCAGCACAAGGTATACTCATTGTCGTAGAAATAAATGATGAGCCACCTTTTGCGCTTTGTAAATAAGCAAGCTGTTCGGTTGTATTATCAGAAGATGGTTTTGCTGTCGTAAGGTAGCGCTCATCGCCATATAAAGCATATCCCACTTCATCAGAGCTACGAAGTTGCTCCGCGAGTTGTTGAGTGGTGAGTTTTCCATAACCATAAGTTCTCGCGTAAAATCCTTTTTTATCCAAATTCGGATGGTCGCCACGGAGCAAGTAAACAAAACCGTCTTTGATAAATTTAGGATTTAAGTTTACTTTCCATTTATCAAGTTTCAATTCAGAAACTTTTGTCCTCTCTGGATAATCATGCTCACGGAGAATTTCATCTATTTCGCGCTGAAAATCAAATTGTTGTTTTCTATCAAAAAGTGCGATTAACTCTGGGTCATTCTTAATTTTTTCATAGTTTGCCCAAAGGTTATCCAGTCGCTCTTTTCTCTGCTCCAAACTTTCGTTAGCTGTTTCCGGTTGTATTCCTAATTGCTCTCTTAACTCCGCAATTTTTTTAGCGTCGGCTTCTTGACGAGAGGCAACATCAGCTTCACTTGTATTTTCGGGTGTTGGTGAAACAGGAGTTACTTCCGCAACTTGTTCAGGTTTTGTTTCCTCTGACTCTGGATTTTCCGCGGGATTAAATTTTGGTCCGTTTTCAATTACCATAAATTTATTTTGTTAACTCCTCAATATTAACATTCGTTTTCGCTGAATGTAATAATTGGCGGTGTTTTTTGGACGAGATTCGAGCATTCTTTGACGAAAATCCGAATTCCTAATTTTGAAAAACTTTTAAGCTCAGGTGGACAAAAAGGAAGGGGGTTGGGGGGGGGCAAATTTTTATTCTACCACATTTTCAATTTCTTTACTTATCTTTGTTATCTCATCAGTTGATCCGTCAAAAAATTCTATTTTTTCCAGTTGTTGCGAAAGCTCTTGGCTACTTAACCCCACAATTGGAGCCACCGAACGAATGAAATCCTTTTTATCTTTTGAATAAAAATCAGTAGATTCTTGCCAAATATTTATTAATTTTTTAATTTCTTCCGTATGGTTTTCTATAAAATCCTTTTTAGCGATTAAAACATCGGCAAATACCGGGTAATCTTTACTGGTAACAATAATGTTTGTCCTTGATAATTCTATCGCTTTTGAAAGCCACGGCTCCCACAGCACGGCGGCGTCAACGCTTCCGTTAATTAACGCGGCGCCAATTTCGTCGCCTTTCATATCTTTAATAACAACATCGCTAAGATTCAATCCATTTTTATACAAAACATATTTCAAAAAGAACTCGCTGATTTCTCCTTTTTCTAACGCAATCTTTTTGCCCTTTATTTTTTTTATGGGTTCAATATTTTCACGGCTTATCAAAGCATCGCCGCCATGCGAAATATTAAGCCCAGCGATAATTTCCGCTTCCGGCGTTTCTTTTATCAACCGCAGTGCGGTATCCACAGTAACATTCAAAACATCAATTTTGTCTGACTTCCAATAGTCAATTTTTTGCCGATTATCGCTAAAAGAAATCAGCTCAATTGGAAGTGAATATTTATTAAATAATCCTTTATCTTGCGCGTAAAAAAATGGGCTATTGCCGGGCCAATAATATAGGCCGATCTTGAACGCCGAACTTTCTGCTGGTTCCCCCTCGGAAAGTTTGCTCTTGATAGTTTCGGAACGAATTATATAAGATAACGCACGGCGAATTTTTTGAAATTCCTCATCAAAACGAAGCGTTGATTTGCGAGGATAGGAAAATGGGATATCCAAAATTTCCCTGACAATTCCCGGCCGTGTTCCCATTACTACGACTCTCTTAGATAAAAACAACGCTTCTTCAATATCATGAGTAACGAATAATATTGTTTTTTTACCTTCCGCCCACAATTCCAAAATCAATTCCTGCATTTGATGGCGCGTTTCAACATCCAACGCATTAAGGGATTCGTCAAAAGCTATAATATCCGTATTTTGAGCAAGAGCGCGCGCCAGAGCTAATCTTTGTTGCATGCCTCCCGAAAGCCAGCCCGGGTACATTTTTTTATGCTTATCTAATCCAACACTTTTTAGAATCTGATCTATTTTTTGATTTTTATTTTGCGTTGAATTTTGCAACGCCGCTAAAATATTTTGCTCAATGGTTAAATGATTGAAGTTGGCATATTTTTGGGGAACATAAGCAATGCGTTTGTTTTTTAACCACTCAAGTTGTTTTTCCGATTCCACAAAAATTTTTCCGTCATCGGGAGTTTCTAACCCCAAAATACATTTTAACAACGTAGTTTTTCCACAACCGGAAGGGCCAAGTATTGAAATGATCTCGCCTTCTTTGACTTCAAAAGAGATGTTTTCTAACACCTTTTTATTATCAAACGATTTATATATTTT
>CAZHFX010000012.1:6979-24745 GCA_964531745.1 uncultured Gammaproteobacteria bacterium | reverse complement strand
TCCCCGCCCGCCGCTGAATTTTTCGCTCACGATAACGCCATCCACAATCCATTCACTAGCCATCGCGACCGCGGCGTCTAAATAGCCGCCCGGATTATTGCGCAAATCAAGAATAATCGCCTGCGCTTTACGGGCTTTGAGCATATCAATATAGCGCGCGAGATTAGGCATGGTCTGTTCATTAAACTGCATAACGCGCAGGTAGGCCACGGCGCCCGGACGCATAGAAAAGAGCACGGACGGCACGTTGATAGTGGCGCGATGAATGGTGAGATCGCGCGGTTTTTCCCAACCGGCGCGCATAATAGTGAGAATAACGGTGGTTGTGGTGGAGCCGCGTATATGTTCAACGGCCGTGGATACGTCCATACCCAGCGTTGAACGACGGTCAATCGCCAATATCCGATCGGCCGGACGCAGGCCGGCGCGCTCCGCCGGGGTATCCGGCAGAGGAGCGATGACCACTATTTGATTGTTCTTATTGCCGATTTCCGCCCCAATGCCGCCGAATTCGCCAGCCAGACTTTTGGTAAACTCGGCCGCGGGCGCCGGCGGGAAATAAACGGAATAGGGATCGCCGAGGCCAAAGACCAGACCCTGCAGAGCGCCATAAAACAATTCGCTGTCTTTCACCGGCTGTTTAACATATTTGGCGCGCACCCGATCCCACACTTCCCAAAATTGGTTGAAATCAATATCTTTCGCGCGATTTTTATTTCGATCAATATTAATCAAATTCACCGCGGCCGCAGAACTGCCGGCGCTCTCCGCTTGTTTTCGCAAAATCATTTTGCGGCCGATGAACACGCCAAAACCAAAAGTCAGAACCAGTAAAATTATAGCAAGATAAGTGCTGGCATAGCGATGGGCGCGCTGTTTGGCTGGCGAAGGCCTATTTTCCAACGCAAAATTTTCCATACGCTTTTATTTAGTAAAAAATTATTCTTTCACCAAGACGATATCGGCGCCGGCCCGATTGAGCGTTTCGTACAAATTCTCATAACCGCGGTCTATTTCGTAAGTATTGCGCAAAACCGACCGGCCTTTGGCGCCGAGCATAGCGATGAGAATATTCACGGCCGGCCGGAGCGCCGGCGGGCAGACAACTTCGTTGGCCGTGAGCTTGGCCGGCCCTTCAATCCATACGCGGTGCGGATCAAGCAATGTTACTTTGACGCCTAATTTTTGCAACTCCAAATGATAGACCGCCCGATTTTCAAAGGCCCAATCGTGAACCAGCGTGCGCCCCTTGGCGAGCGCCAAAATCGGCACGAAAAGAGGCAGATTGTCCATATTAAGCCCGGGAAACGGCCGGCCTTCAATTTTATCCGGCAGAGCCGCTAATTTGCTTGGCTGAATAAGCACATCCACTATCACGAATCGCCCATTTTCTGAATAACGGCGATTTTTTATTGCCAGCCGCGCGCCCATTTTCTGCAATTTATAAAGCTCAAGCTCTAGAAATTCCAACGGGCAATTGGCGACGGTAACGGTGGAGCGAGTAACCAAGCCGGCCGCGATATAGGTCATGGCTACGATCGGATCGGGCATTATTCTGTAATTTTTCACCGCGCGCAGTTTTTTCACGCCAACAATTGTGAGGATGGTGGCGCCGATGCCGGAGATTTTGGCGCCAGCCTGATTCAAAAAATAACAGAGATCTTGCACCTGATAATTGGCCGAAGCCATCTTGATGATGGAAACGCCGGGAGCGAGCGCGGCGGCCAGCACCGCGTTGGCGGTCGCCGTATCGCCGGATTCGTACATCACAATGGAAGCAGGGCGCAAGGGGTGGTTAATCACTTCGTAATAGCGATCGCGAGAAATAATTTCCACGCCAAAATTTTCCAGAGCGTAAAGATGCGGCCGGACAGTGCGGTTGCCGAGTTTACAGCCGCCGGATTTATAAATTTTATAGCTCGGTTCGCGCGCCGCCAAAGCGCCAAAGAGCAGGAGCGAAGCGCGAGTTTTTTCGGAAGCGAGGCGATCAATGGCGCCAAGTTTCAATGGCGCCGACGAATCAAGCGCCACTATCCCTGGCTTGGTGTCATCTACCTGAACGCCGATGCTTTTTAGAAGCTCAACGATGCGGTAGACTTCTTCAATTTGCGGAACGGCAGTCAGCGTCACTCGGCCGCGC
The DNA here is from genome assembly GCA_964531745.1 of uncultured Gammaproteobacteria bacterium. Classification (GTDB taxonomy): domain Bacteria; phylum Patescibacteriota; class Patescibacteriia; order Magasanikbacterales; family GWA2-37-8; genus JACRFW01. Next base: position 22,605 of record CAZHFX010000012.1, on the reverse strand, counting down.
ACCGCCGCCGCGGCGCACAAAATCGCCACCGCCGAATTCTTGGCCGATTGGTTTTGAATAACGCCGTGAAGTTTTTTCCCGCCGTTGATAATGACGTAAGACATAAAAAAGCTTCCCAGAATAAGCTTTGACGAAGAACTGATTTTCAGTTATGATGAAGTATACTTTACTACCAATGTTTTGGCAATATGGAATACTCGGGAGCCATTTTTACCCGCCCGCTCCGGCGTGCTGTTTTAATTCTCTTTATCGCGGCCTTTTTGATCGCCGCGCCGCTGGTCGTTTTGTACACCATCGGCTATCGTTATGACTTCAAAAACGGCCTCCTGCGCGAGACCGGCAGTTTAAGCGTAGACGTTGAACCGAGCGCCGCTCGAGTATTTTTGGACAACTTGGCTCTGCCTGATACCTTGCCTATTCGGCTAAAAGATATCACTCCCCATAAATACACTCTAAAAATCAGCGCCCCCGGCTACTATGATTGGCAAAAAGAAATTGAAATAAAAAATAAACAAACTACTTATATAAAAGACATCATCTTGCTCAAAAAAAGCCAACCGCAAATTATCGCCCGCGGCGAGGTAACAGCCGCTAGCGTGTCGCCAGACGGCCGATACCTGCTCTACGCGGCGAAACGCGGCAATCGCCTATCAATTTTCCTGCGCGATACAGCCGCTGGTGAAACTGCCGCTGTGGCCGATTTCGCCGGCGCCGAACCGGTTCGGATAGTCTGGGCGCCAAAGAATAACTCCGCCATAATCGCAACGCCAGAAAAACCGCCGTATAAAAAAATTATCACGGTGGCAACCGGCAATCATCTGACAAAAACCCGCGACTTGACACAGAACGCGGGGGAACCAGTTAACGCGTTTGAATGGAAAAATTCAACGGAAGCCGAGCTCTATTACAGCACCGCGGGAATGATCGCTTCTTTTGCTCCTCTCACCGGTCAAAAACGCGCTATTACAAAAAATATCTACTTGGGCTGGAGCGTAGAACAGGAAGGTTTGTGGACGCTCTCCGCGGCCGCCTCCACCACCGCGTCGCTCACTCTCACTAAAAATACTTTGGGATTCAGCGAAACTTACGCCGACGTGCGGTTGCCGGCGGAATCACCGACTTTGGCCGACCCAACGCAGTGGCGCCTGCTGGCGGCAGATAATGGAACGGCCCTCCTGGGAAATAAGACCGCCGGAAAAATGCTGATTGTCCGTTCCGACAAACAGTTCACCGTCGCCGCTGATAATTTTCTCCTGTCGCCATATAGTCATTGGTGGATTCTGACCTCGCCATCGGAACTGTGGACCTATAGCGATAGTGCTGAACCCTATCTCTTGAATCGTTCCGGCGAATCGCTCAGGGGAATCGCACCGCTCGACCAATATAACACGCTGGCTCTATATTCTGACAAAACTATGTCCATCATTTACCCATATTATCTGGTTCAAAATAATATTGTAAACCGCGGGGTCGCCAATGTTTCCGCGGACGCTACTCGCCGCATTCTCTATTTCAGCGATCAAGCCGGATTATGGTCATTAACCTATTAAAAAAACTTAATTTATGAAACTCACTACTTATACCGATGGCGGAGCGCGCGGCAACCCGGGGCCGGCGGCCGCCGGCGTAGTAATAAAAAATGAAACGGGCGCTACCTTAGCCGCGTTTGGGAGCTACCTTGGTCGCCAAACGAACAACTTCGCTGAATACACCGCGCTCCTTTTGGCTTTAAAAAAAGCCAAAGAACTAGGAGCGACCGAGGTGAACTGCGTCTTGGATAGCGAACTGGTGGTAAAGCAGATGCGAGGCGAATATAAAGTAAAGGAACCGTCGCTCCAGAAACTTTTTATCCAAGTTTATAATCTCACCCAACAATTTAAGAAAGTGGCCTACCGCCATGTGCTCCGCCACCTGAATAAAGAAGCGGACAGAGAGGTTAACAAGGCGCTGGATGAAAACATCTAGTAATTTATTGTCTTGTAGATCAGCGGCAAATCGTTTCCCATGGCAGAAATATCATCCACTAATCCATCAGACCAATGAATGCCGCCCTGGGGAAGACGGATAGAAAGGGAACTGCCGACCGCAGCGTCTGTGGTGTCAAGCGTTATATAAAAAGTTTTTGACGCGCCAGCGGCAATATCTACATTTTTGGTAATGGCGCTATCGGAGATATTTACTATTTGTGATACCTCTGGCGTGGCGTTCCACACTGCTTGCCCCAGAGCAGTGGTGCTTATATTATCTTTGTATATATTGAGATAACGGGCGCCAGAAACAGTGGCAAAGGTTGAGATAAGCTCTACATTAAAATACTTTATCTGCGCCATATATAGCCCGGCATTAGCTAGATTGGAAATCAAAATTTTTCCAATCACCTGCCCCTCGCTAGACGACAAAACTCCGGTTGGCGTGTCCGGTATCCAAGCGACGGTTAATTTAGCCCGATAAAACTCGCCGGTCGACCCATAAGAACCGGGCTGGCCGTCCGCCGGAATACCCGCGTTCACTACTGCTGGAATGATAGTGTCGCCTGAAACCGCGCCCAGCGCGACCAGCGAACTCGCCGAATCAATGGTTGAAAGCACAACGGGAGTAATAGTCTGTCCGGTGGCGGAAAAATTGCCTTCATACGAAGCAATATCAACTTTAACGGCCACCACCTTGGCGGTTCCAGCCGGAATACTTAAGCTGTCGGGATAGAAAGTGGCGTGCTTATAACTAGGCAAAGTTGAGGAGGCGCCGGGGACAGTATCACTCAAGACGGCTACCGCCGAGCCAAGCTGTTTTTCAATATTTGGATCCGTGACATCAAACAGGCGGATGTTCTTAATGGCATCGCCGTCGCCAGCCGCGGCAGTAAGAAAGCTGGCCGTCAGCTGTTTTACATTGATTGCTTCATTTGGCCCGGCGCTTAACCTAAATTTAGCGATTACTTGATCGGAAGCGCCCAGGAGATAATTAGCAGCAGTCGGGCTATCAGGGTCCGTCTGCACAACAAGCGCGCCCCTGAGAACGATATAATCGTTCTGGAGCGAGAGATTAACATTGCTCGCGCTCATATCGTTGCCGGTAACATTGCTCGCCGCGTTGACCCGTTCAACAGTGAAAAGCGACAGCGGGCTCGGAGTGGCGAGGGCGAGATCCGCCAATACATCTACCGCATAGCGCGCGCCGGCTTTTATAAAAATCTCGGGTTTAAAATTAAAAGTGTAAACCGGGCAGGTGGCAGTCGCGGCCACAACGCCTAATTGCTGACTAGAGGAATCGCGCAAAACAATATTATCCACATACCGGACGCCGCATACTCCGGCGGCGTCGCGTAGCGCGATACTGCTCACCAGCGCGTCATCGCTTTCCGGCGCGGCAATTACAAAAGAAGCGACTTTAACCTGTTCGGCGCTTACGAAGCCGGTCGGGGCGGCCACACTGCCGTCGCCTTGAGCGGTGTTCTTGGTCACTACAACTTTGCTTTTATTCCGAACGTAAGATTGGTTCTTTACCAAAACGGCCAAAAAGCCATTGCGCTGTTTGGTCCCGGTGATTTCCAGCGCGTGGCCCGAAGCGAGATTGGCCGCAGTGATGGCTGAACCTTTTCTATCGGTAAATTTCGTGGCCGCCGTTGTATTCACGGTAATGGTTGATTGCCGATTATTGCCGAAGGAAATCACTAGCGTCAAAGCGACTGTTCCATTCGCGGCCGCCTTTTTTGCCTGTAAAATTCCTTGAAAAATGGTAACTCCCAAAATACGCCCATCCGGAGGTTCGCTGCCAATATCTTGATTCAAATTCACCAAAACAGCGCTCGCCGCTAGCACCAACGCGATCACAGCGGTGCTTATAACAAAAAATTTACTTCTCATATGCTTTTAATTAAAGGCACTATTTTAGTATAACACAAAATGCCGCTATAATACAGACCAAAACAAAAACAGGCCCAATGGCCTGTTCCGCCGCACCGGTCAGATCTCGCGGCCTAATTCTTCCAAAAGCCGGCGCACCTGTTTGTTCACTTTTTTGGGCACATTAATTTTTACTTTCACATATTGATCGCCGCGGCTGCTGCCGCCTAGACGGGTGATGCCGCGCCCCTTGAGGCGAATCAACTGGCCGGATTCAGTGCCCTCGGGCACGACCATTTTCACCGAACCCTCAATGGTTTCCACCGAAATAGTATCGCCGAGCGCCGCTTGAGTAAAGCTGATGACGCTCTCCGTATAAATATCAAAATCTTCGCGATGAAATACTTTTGACGGCCTTACATGCACCCGCACATATAAATCGCCCGATCCACCGCCATGCGGGGCGGCCTCGCCATGACCAGTCAAACGAATAGACTGACCATCGTCAATGCCCGCCGGAATTTTGACTGCGGTCGCCACGGTCTTCGCGACCACGCCGTCACCACCGCAGTGTTTGCATTTTTTATTGGGGAATTTTCCGCGCCCGCGGCAAGTAGGGCAAGCGGCTACGGTCTGCATCATGCCAAGAAACGTGCGTTGCTGTTGCACTACCTGGCCCTGGCCCTTGCAGGTGCCGCAGGCATCAAGCGAACTGCCCGGTTCGGCGCCGCTCCCGCCGCAAACATCACAGGCGGCTTGCTTGTGTAAAGAAATGTCTTTTTCAATGCCAAAAGCGGCTTCTTTAAAATCGAGTTCAACATCAACTTGTACATCTCTCCCCTGTTGAGACCGCCCCTGTCCGCCTTGGCCATCGCCAAACCCGAACATACCGCCAAATAAATCTCCCAAATCAACACCGCCGAAATTAAACCCGTTGGCCCCGCCTTGCCCCCCGCGCGCGGCGCGCATGAAGTCGTCCCAGCTGGCCCCGCCGCCAAACCCGCCCTGCTGTTCAAAGTCCGAACCGAACTGATTGTAGCGCTCGCGCTTGTTCTGATCCGAGAGCACCTGATAGGCTTCATTTATTTCTTTGAACTTAGCTTCATTGCCGCCCTGCCTATCAGGGTGATGAGTCATGGCGAGCTTCTTGAACGCTTTTTTGATTTCTTCGGCGGAAGCGTTTTTCTCTACCCCTAGTACCTTATAATAATCCTTGGACATAATTTACTTGTCGTTCACGACCTCGCCTTCAATCGGCCCCTGATCACCCTTTTTATCGTCTTTACTCGCGTCATCCTTCGGCGCATTCGCCTTATTCGCGGCCGCTTCAGCGGCATACATCTTCATACCGACCGCTTGCGCGGCCTTGGACAGGTCTTCACCGGCTTTCTTGATAGCTTCGGTGTCCTCGGTGTCTTTTACTTCTTTCACCTTAGCGAGCGCGTCGGTCACAGCCTTCTTTTCTTCATCGGTCACGGCAATCTTTTTTTCCTCAACATCCTTCATCATTTTTTCGGTGGTGTAGACCATCGTGTCGGCAATATTGCGCACTTCAATGAGTTCCTGTTTCTTTTTGTCATCATCCGCATGCATTTCAGCATCTTTCTTCATCTTTTCAATCTCATCTTTGGACAAGCCGGAGGATGACTCAATTTTGATAGACTGCTCTTTGTTGGTGGCTTTGTCTTTAGCTTTCACGTGTAAAATACCGTTAGCGTCAATGTCGAACGTGACTTCTACCTGCGGCACACCGCGGGGAGCGGGCGGGATGCCGGAGAGTTCAAACTGGCCAAGCAGTTTGTTATCAGCGAACATTGGGCGTTCACCTTGGGCCACGCGGATAGACACAGCGGGCTGATTGTCGGCCGCGGTGGAAAATACTTGGCTCTTGGAGGTTGGGATGGTGGTGTTGCGCTCAATGAGCTTGGTGAATACCGCGCCCATGGTTTCAATACCGAGAGAAAGCGGAGTGACATCCAAGAGAAGCACGTCTTTCACGTCGCCCTTCAAAGCGCCGCCCTGGACAGCGGCGCCAATGGCCACTACTTCGTCCGGGTTGACACTGATGTTTGGCTTTTTGCCAAAATATTTTTCTACCGTGTTGAACACCAGCGGCATACGTGTCATACCACCGACCATCACGACTTCGTCTATCTCGCCAAGAGTTAGTTTGGAGTCAGCCAGCGCTTTCTTCACCGGTTCCATAGTTTTGTTCACCAGGTCGCCGACTAATTCTTCCAGTTTGGCGCGAGTAAATTTCAAAACTAAGTGGCGAGGGCCGGTCGCGTCGGAAGTGATAAATGGCTGATTGATTTCGCTTTCTTGAGCAGTGGAAAGTTCAATCTTGGCTTTTTCGGCCGCTTCCTTAATGCGCTGTTTGGCCAAGATATCGTTGCTCAGATCAATGCCATCAGACTTTTTAAATTCATCAAAAATCCACTTCATGATAATCTGATCAAAGTCATCGCCGCCCAGATGGGTGTCGCCATTCGTGGATTTTACTTCCACCGCGTTACCGCCATCTTCGCTGGAAATTTCAATGATGGAAATATCAAAAGTGCCCCCGCCCAAATCATACACCGCAATTTTCTGGGCTTTTTTCTTATCAAAACCATACGCCAGCGCGGCGGCGGTCGGTTCGTTGATAATACGCAGCACTTTGAGGCCGGCGATTTCACCGGCGTCCTTGGTGGCCTGACGTTGCGAGTCGTTGAAGTAGGCCGGCACGGTGATTACCGCTTCGGACACTGTTTCACCCAGACGCTCTTCGGCATCCGCTTTAAGTTTGCCTAAAATCATGGCGGAAACTTCTTGCGGCGAATATTCCTTGCCTTGCATCAGCACCTTCACCGCGTCTCCGCTCTTCACAATTTTGTACGGCATGGTCTTCAGGTCGCGCTTCACTTCCGCGTCGTCCCACGACCGACCGATCAGACGTTTGATTGAGAACAGCGTATTCTCCGGGTTCGTCACCCCCTGGCGCTTAGCCAATTGCCCTACCAAGCGCTCGCCCGCTTTAGAAATAGCAACCATGCTGGGCGTGGTGCGCGCGCCTTCTTTGTTTTCCAACACCTTGGGCTGTCCGCCTTCAATGATGGCGACGCAGCTATTGGTGGTTCCGAGGTCGATTCCGAGTACTTTGCTCATAAATATAAAATATTAAATGCTAAATGTTAAATACCGAATAAATTGCTAAATGGTTAAATTGCTGAAAGAGGGACGATGCCGACTTGTCCGCCTTGGGTGGAGTGACTTGGACATACACAAGAAAGTATTAATTTAAGTTAAAATATTTTTTTCAAGAAAATACATAAAGAAATAAAATTATTTTTTATAATTCCACTTCGCATCGATTGCGACAGGGCTTTCTGGGTTTGGCATAAAAATTATTTACTTACAATGTAGAACGGGTCTTGACAAATATTTGTAGTATGGTATACTGGTCTCATCACGATGAGAGGACTACCAAAGGGTTTTGTCCCGCGGGAATGCCTCTCTCACCATCTAAAAGGTCCCTTTAGGGTTTTGTCCCGACTGGGGCCTTTTTTCATTCTTCTCTAATTTATTTCTAAAAAACTGAATATTCACAACAAAATTACTAAATCTGCGCAACAGGGACGAGTAATGCAAATTCGGAACTATTATTTTAGCTAATTTTTCATGTTCGCTCAAGTACTCAACTAAACAGTGAAAGTCGCCATCTCCCGTCACAATCACTGCCTTCTCATAATGAGCCAACTCAATCATAGCGTGCAATACTAAATCGGCGTCTACATTTCCTTTGGTTTTATTTTCACCATTTATTTTTACCTCTAACGTCGGCTTGAAAATACAGATGTACCCGCATTGTTGTAGTGCTGTATACAGCCCTTCATTACCCACCACATACCCAATAAATAAAAATGCCTTCTCAACATGATACTTGTCTTTAATAAAAACTCTAAATCTTTTGAAATCCAATAACCAGCCCTGGCTCTTTACGCCCAAATTTAAATTCTGGCTATCAATAAAGGCGTAATTGTTTTTTCTATCTGCCATAAAATTGCTCTAAAAAAACCCCACCGTGCCTCTTGCGAGGTCAGGGTGGGTGGTTTTAGCTATTACTAGCCTACCACCACACCCACTATTTGTCAAGTGGATAAGCTGTCAATGTTAAATGCGATTCCGACTTGTCCGCCTCTGGCGTGGCGCTTTGCTCATAAAATAAAAGTTATTAGCTGGTCATATTACCCACTTGAACGCAAAATTTAATTCTACTGACCGCTTCTTGAGAATTCTTATTATTTTTTTCTCCACCAATATTAACTCCAGCTACTTTTATCCCCGCTCCCCCAGAAACCCCACCCTCCGAGGAAACAGTAAGCGCTACATCGAAATTAATCATGCTCTCGTCAGCACTCTTTGAATACATTAAAAAACTGTTCCTGACGCTGGTCTCGAACTCTTTGTTTGCCCCAACCACACCTTTTTTTATTGCAACCAAAGTTTCTTTGATAAAATTTTCTAAATCCATATAATCAATCTAGATTAAGTATTTTCCAATTTTCTTTATATTTTTCCAACCAACCATCTAGATAATCATCCAAAAAAACACTTTTTAAATTCTTATAAAATGGTAGTAACCGTCGCATCTCAGTATCTTGATGTCGTAAGCCGTTTCTTCCGGGAGTATTGAGCCAAACTTGGTGCGATTCTTTCAAAAGAGCGGCTACGATTTTACTTGGAATTACATATACTATCGGAATTTCTTGAAAGTCTACAAAGCAGTAAAATAAATTTGCGGAAATCAACTCTTCGTGTTTTTTCTTCATATGCCAACCACCGTCACTCCCTAACTCATTTCTAGTTTTAACTTGAATAACAGCTGTTCGCTTTCCGTCAACACTAGTCACTATAACATCTGAATTAGGCGCGCCTCTTGGCAACAGGCCTGCTACATAACCCATTCTTAAAAGTTTATACATTACATAGCTTTCACCTGCTGCACCAGTTAACGTTGTGGTTTTAATAGACATAAATTATTTTTTGCTAAACAACTATATACCCCTCTCCTCGCCTCTCCCCTAATGTAGGAGAGAGAAATTGGAGAAACAATTTATTATTTTCCGCTCTTTTTATTAATCTTGACCTGAACCTTATTCGCCACGGCGGCTTGAGTCTTCGGGCAGGTGATTTTCAGCATGCCGTCTTCAAACTCGGCGGAAACCTTATCTTCCAAAACCGCGGCGGGCAGAGCAATTTCACGATAGAAACTGCCGCTCCGCACTTCTTTGCGGTAATAATTTTTGTCTTCTACTTCGTGCTCGCTTTTATTTTCGCCTTTGAGAGTAAGCACGCCTTTCTGCACGCTCACCTCCACATTTTCCGGCTTCACGCCGGCGAGCGGCGTTTCCACCACCACGGCCTTGTCCGTTTCGTACATATTGATAGCCGGGGTAAAAGCCCACATACCTTTACCGCCCATTACCGACGGGAAACGATTAAACATTTCATCAAAATCTCCAAACGGGTCAACCATTGGAGACCAACGAATGAGGGACATACGATTGAAAATGTTAAATGTTAAATATAAAATTGCTAAATGGTAAATAATAATTGTTAATTGTCATCCTGAACGCTAGTGAAGGATCTCTGTCTTAATTGGCCAACGGACAGAGATTCTTCGTTTCACTAAGAATGACAGTTGTTTATTTCGAAATTATCACTTTAGCTACTTTGACCACCCGGCCGTTCATGGTGTAGCCGCCTTCCACCTCTTTCAAAATGGTCCCATGCGGATGATCTCCGCCAGCTGGCGGATCTTCCTCGCCAACTGCCTCATGCAGTTTTGTGTCAAGCATAGTGCCAACAGTTTTGATCTCTTCCACTTTGTGACTCTTCAAGACACCGGCGAAATACTGCATGATAAAACCAATACCGTTGATCCAGCTTTGTGTTTGTTTGCCCTCGCTGGCTGGTTTGAGAGAGAAGGCTTTTTTAAAATTATCGTAGACCGGAATAAACTCTTCCAAAATCTGCTGTTCACTCATACTCACCAGCTCGGCGCGGCGACTAGCGATTTCTTTCTGCAGATTTTGATAATCGGCGACAGCCCTTTGCCAACCGAGTTTGTACTCCGCGCACTGTTTTTCTAAATCTATTTCCAGCTTGGCGCCAATCTCTGGCTTGACAGCGGTCGTTTCCGGAGCAGGTTGTTGTTCTGGCTGTTGCGCCTGTTGTTTTGATTCATCGCTCATAAGCAATTTAACAATTTATTATTTAACATTCGGCGTTTAGCATTTTCAAATCAATTCTCTTACTTGTTTTAACAAACTCCAATTGTGTTTATAATTCATGCGCTGGGGGCCAAGGAGCACAATGAGCGAGGCGCTGTTCTCGCCAAAACGCGAAGCCACCACCGAGAGCATTTCGCCAAACGGATGCTCACGCCCCAAATACGGGCGCGGAGCAGAGCCGACGCGGTCATAAAAACGCGGCAGATATTCCTCACAACGGTCAAAGACGCGCGACACGCTCGCCACCAGCTTCATCTCGGCAAAATCTGGTTTGCTGAAAAGATTGGATAGGCCGGTATAATACATTTTCTCGCTGGAAAAAGCCACGATAACGCTTTCTTTGGAAATATCCACCAGCGTTTTCGCTATATTTTTACAGCTGGCTTCATAATCAGGGAAAACTTTTTTGGCAGCCGCGAGTTTTTCGGTTTCGCTGGCCTTCACCCTTAAACCGGCAGGGTCAATTTTGCTTAAATATAATTCATAACCACTAACTGTTGGAATACGACCGGCAGAAGTGTGCGGGTGGGTGAGGTAGCCGGCTTCTTCCAGCGCGCGCAGTTCATTGCGCACTGTCGCCTCGCTCCAATCTAAATTCCCCTCTTCAACCAAAAAGCGCGAACCGACCGGTTCGGCCGTCTCTATATAGGCGTCAATAACGAGCGTTAGCAATTGTGCCTGGCGATCATCCATACCCCCTCCCCTACCACCCCCTAAATAGGGGGGATAAGGGTGGGGATAAAATTATCACTCTTTACCTTTGAGTGATAATATACCGCTATCGCTAATACCTGTCAAGCGATACTTTGTGCATAAAAAAAACAAGCCGTTTTTGGCTTGTTTATTGCTAATTGCTCATTGTTAATTACTCTGCCTTATTTATCTGCGAAATTTCGGTGAGCAGAACATTTTCCACGTAGATGCCGCGGGCGTAGAAGATGCGTTCTAATTCATTTTTCAGCTCCACTTCTACCGTGTCGCGTTTGGAGCCGATAATATCGCCATAATCAAACCGACTGAAGACAATACGAATACGGCTTCGGATCGCCGGACGGACTATTTTCGCGACAAAATCTTCGCCAATCGTTTGCCAAATGCTCGGCACTTGATGTATATCAAGGCGGAGCAAGATGGTGCCCTCAACGCCGAGGCGCTTGCTATCTTGGGTAACGGCGGCGATAGGGATATCACCCAACGCGCGCTCGTGCTCCGGATTGAACTGCCGCGAGATGCTGTACTCCAGCGTCTGAACGTTAAAAAGTTTAGCTTTCTGCCAAAATGGAATTTTCAAGTGCAACCCCGAGGTGAGCACTTTTTTAAGCACTCCCCGCCCAAGATCATAGACGCAAGCGACGTATCCCGGCGGCACATAAATAAACAGTCCCTTCAAGACATCATCCACCACGAAGGAATACATTAATTTATCCAAAGATTCTGCGGACATATGATCAAAAAAATATTAAGACAATAAAACAATAAAACATTTTAGTGACGAGCGACGTGGGTGGCGTCTTTTTTCTTCTCCGGTAAAAATAGGCGTCGAACAAGTGTTATAATATCAGAAAATATCATAGTTGTCAAAATAAACAACGACTTGACCATGGGCAGATACCAAAGCGCTAGAAAGGTAAAAAGCGGAAAAAATAACAAATAATACATCTCCGAACGCTCCCAGACCTTCCGCCCCCGGCTCTCAATAAAAATTGATGCCATAAGATAGAGAGAAGCAACGCCGGCCCAAAGCCAATCGTGTACCCGTCCAATTTCAAAACCATAAAAATTGGTATTGATTTTCCCCGGGAAATCAATAAAGGGATAGAGAATTTTGATGACTTTGTCGCCGCTGATTCCACGGATGAAGACCTGGTAGAGTAAAACCAAAACCAATAACTGGATAACCAGCGAGAGCACTTTGGCCCAGGGCGATATATGGTATTTTTTCATTATCCGACGAGCGACTTCTTTCTGCGCCACCCGGTCGTTTTTATAGGCTTGAAGAGTTTTACTGGCCTCTTCAACAGCCTCTCGATGGCGCGCCTCATTGTATTCGGAAATAATGGTCAGCGGCAAAAGCAAAATGCGCAAAAAAATAGTCAGCCAAATGACAGCCCAGCCGAAATTTTCATTGGCGACGTTTGAATAAATCCAGATCAGCGCATTAAAAAGAGGCTGATACAAAACAATAAACCAGAGGGTGGAAAGCATAGATATAACGAAGAAATTATAGCACAGTACCGCCTTTGACCGCAACCTTAACCTTGTAACAACCCAACAAATCGTCTATAATTCAAAGTACCCTCTGAAATTTTATATTTTATGAGAATAAAGACATTTTTAATTATAGTAGCCTCGCTGATAGCGGCCGCGACCATCTACCTTATTGTTATAGACAACTGGGAACGAAACACGCCGCCCGCGGCGACTGATAAATTACGCGTCGTCACTTCATTCTACCCTCTCTATTATTTCGCCTCCCAAATTGCCGGAGACAAAGCGGAGGTTCATAATATCACTCCCGCCGGCGCCGAGCCGCATGATTACGAACCCACCGCGCAAGATATGGCGCGAATAGAAAACAGCCAGCTCCTCATTCTGAACGGTGGCAAACTGGAAGCCTGGGAAGACAAGGTGCGAGATACGCTCAAAGGAACGAACGCGCGGCTGGCGGTGGTCAGTGACGTGATTGCCAATGAACAGACGGCTGAAAATAGAAAAATAGTCCGCGATCCACACATCTGGCTTGACCCGGTGCTAGCTAAAAAGATGGCGGCGGCCATAGCCGATAATATGATAGCCGCGGATATCCATAATACCGCCTACTACGAAAGCAGAGTGGCACAGCTCCAGGCCAAACTGGGTGCCCTTGACCAATTATACCGGCAAGGCTTGGGCGATTGCAAACAAAAAAATATCGTTACCTCGCACGCCGCGTTCAGCTATCTGGCCCGCGAATATGGCCTGGGACAAATCGCAATTTCCGGGTTATCGCCGGAGGCGGACCCAACGGCCAAAGAATTGGCTGACATAGCAGATTTTGTCAAACAGAATAAAATTACTCATATCTTTTTTGAAACTTTGGCCGGCCCAAAGCTCGCCGAAACGATCGCCGACGAGACCGGAGCCCAGACGTTGGCCTTAAACCCGCTTGAAGGCTTGACCGATAAAGAAATAGCCGGCGGGCAGGATTACTTCACGGTGATGGAAAGAAATTTGCTAAATTTGCAAATCGCGCTTAATTGCAAATAGGACGATCGCCTGTGAAAAAATACTCGCTACTCCCCATCTTACTCGCGCTGTTTTACCTGGCCAGCGCGGCCCCCCTCCCCGCCCAGAGCGCGCCCGACGCCGCCGTTCAGGCGCGACTGGAGCAAGAGCTTAAAACGATTGAAACGAAAATCGCTGATTTTGAACAACAGCTCGCCGCCACCAAAGGCGAAAAGAATACTCTCACGAATAAAATAAAACAACTCAAAAAAGAACAGGCGACTTTACAGCTAAAAATTAAAGAAATGGCAGTTAAGCTTAAAAATTTACAGATAAAACTGATAAAAACCGAGGAAACAATCGCTGTTACCAAGCAAAAACGCGATCGGCTCAAAAATGAATTGGCTCAGCTTGTCCGCCTGTTACAGCAAAAAGACCAAGAACTGTTTTTATTCAGCATCACCGCGCGGGGAGGTTTAAGCAATGTGTTTACGCAGATAAAAAATTATGAACTGCTATCGCTTGATATCAACAGCCTGGTACAGCAAACCAAGGCCGCCGAACGAGCGCTTGATGAACAGCACGCCCAGTATGCCGACCAAAAAGATGACACGCAAAAGCTTCTTACCATCACCAGCCTGCAACAAAACGCGCTGAACGGCAAACTGAACGAACAAAGCGACCTTCTAAAAGTGACGCAGGGGCAAGAAACCGCCTATCAGAATATGTTGCAAAATAACAAACGCCGGGCCGCGCAAATTCGCAGCCGTATTTATGAACTGCTCGGCGTGGCCGCGCAAATTAACTTCGGCCAAGCGGTATCAATCGCGCAAGGAGCGTCGGCGCAAACGGGCGTGCCTCCGGCGTTTCTGCTCGCTATTCTGACCCAAGAATCCAATCTGGGTAAAAACGTCGGCACCTGCAACCGCCCCGGCGATCCGCCGGAAAAAGGCTGGAAAGTGATCATGAAGCCGGACCGCGACCAGGAACCATTTTTAGCTGTAATGAAAGAACTTGGCCGCGACCCGGATGTGACGCCGGTGTCCTGCCCGATGCATGATAAAAAAGGCAAACAGATTGGCTGGGGCGGAGCCATGGGGCCAGCTCAATTCATTCCCTCTACCTGGGTGAGATACAAAAACAAGGCGGCGGCTCTCACCGGCAAAAATCAAGCCGACCCGTGGGATATTCGCGACGCTTTCGCGGCGGCGGCGCTGCTCTTGAAAGCTAACGGCGCCGACGCGACGAAAGACGGCCAGTGGAAAGCGGCCATGCGCTATTTCTCCGGCGGCGTCAATAAACGCTACCGTTTTTACGGCGATAATGTGCTGACGCTTACTGCCAAGTACGAGCAGGATATTAAGGACCTGTCCAATTAACCGACCAAATTTTGCGCTTCGCCCCGCGAGAAAGAAATAATATTATCAACCGTCACATTGATAATGCGTTGCAATGCCTCAACGCTGTTAAAGGCGTTGTGCGGCGTGACAATGGTGTTCGGATGGTCAATAAGCAGATTGTTCACCAACGTCGTCTTCAGCTTGAATTCGGTATTACCATGGCGCATTACCTCTTCAAAATTTTGCAATAAATTCTCATCCTCTAAAACATCTAGACCGGCGCCGGCGAGCTGGCCGGAATTGAGCGCCGCGAGCAAGGCTTCCGCTTCCACAATGCCGCCGCGCGCGGTATTGATGAGCAGACTCCCCGGCTTCATGAATTTGATATTCTTTTTGTTGATGAGGTGGTAGGTAGCCGGAAAAAGCGGCGCGTGAATCGTAACAATATCGGATTTTTTGAGCAGTGCCGGAAGCGCGGCGTAGGTAAAGCCGATTGTCCGGGCGAGCGCAAGATTCGGTTTCGCGTCGCACGCCAATACTTCCATTTCAAAACCTTTAGCTAGACGCGCCACGTTAACCCCGATGTGGCCGGAGCCGATGATGCCAAGCGTCTTGCCTTTAAGGTCAATGCCGCGCAAACCGCGAAAATCATAACGGCCTTCTTTAACGCGTTTCACCGATTCAAACAGCTTCCTAGTCAGCCCCAAAATGAGCGCGAAAGTGTGTTCGGCCACCGTATTCTCGCCGTAAGCGGATACATTAGACACGGGAATCTTGCGTTTTTTGGCCGCCGCGAGATCAATGTGATCATAACCGGTGCTCATGGTGGTGATATATTTGAGCTTCGGCAGACGCGCCATAATGTCTTTCGTCACCTCCGATTCAATAAACACTACCAACGCTTCGGCGGTCCGATCGATCGACTCGGCGGTGAGCGGTTCGGTGTGAACGGCGTGCGGGAAACC
>CAZHFX010000012.1:0-6969 GCA_964531745.1 uncultured Gammaproteobacteria bacterium | reverse complement strand
AGTTTGCCGGCGGCATAATCTTTTAATTCCGGCCAGAGGTTGTAAACGACTACTTTTAGTTTTGGCATAAAAAAAATATTCAATGAATAGGCCGCTCTCCGGGGCGGCCAAGGCTCGCCCGAAGCGCGTTTAAAATAGCCAGCACATCAATACCTTCCTGCATCACGGCACCGATGAGCGGCGGAATCTGTCCGGCGGCGGCGAACGCCATCAAAATCACGCTCAAACCAATGCCGCACCAAATGCTTTGAAGCGCCACGCGAATAGTGCGCTTGGCCGTGCGCAAAATAAAGGTGACTGAAGAGAGATCTCCGCCTAAAAAAATGACATCGGCGGCCTCGGAGGCGGCGGTGTGCTCTTCGTTGCTAAACACCATACCGATATCGGCCGCGGCCAGGGCCGGAGCGTCATTGATGCCGTCCCCCACCATCGCGACCGTTTCCTGTTTCTGTTTCAGCTCCACCACGCCGTCTTTCTTTTGCTCTGGCGAATAGTTGGCCCGGACGGTAACCAGCGACCCGGCCGCGCCCAAACTGGCAATAATTTTTTTGGCATTTTCTTCCCGGTCGCCGGTAAAAATATACAATTTGAAACCAAGCTGTCTGAGAGATTTAATGATATCCGCCGAGTCGCCCTTGAGGCGGTCTTCAAACTCAAATCGGGCAATAGACCCATCGGCATCCACCTGCAATTCCACCGCGTTGCTGTGGTGATACTGATTTAACTTGGCGAGCGTATAGGCACGGCCGTTGATAACGGCGGAGATGCCGGAACCGATTGATTCCACGATATTGGAAGCCATAAGCCGCTTCGCCCCGGCCTGGCGCGCCGCCTCCACAATGGCTTTGGCTAACGGATGCAAGGAGTTGCGTTCAATGGCTTCGGCAATACTTAAAACGCTGGCTCGGTCAAACTGTTCGTTTAAAATTTCTACTTTGCTCACCACCGGCCGGCCCAGCGTGATGGTGCCGGTCTTATCAAGCACGACGGCCGTAGCGCGAGCCAGCGCTTCAAAACTCGTCAGATTCTTCACCAGCACTCGGTTGCGGGCGGCGACATTCATGCCGCCGAACAAGGCAATGGGAGTCGCGAGAATAAGCGGGCAGGGAGTGGCCACCACCAAAACCGCCAACACCAAATTGATGTCGCGGGAAAAAGCGTACCCCGCCCCCGCGATGAGTGCGGTCAATACCGTAAAAAAAATACTGTAACGATTGGCCAAACGAAGAAGCGGCGCTTTTTCGGCTTGAGCGCGTTTTACTAGTTCAATAATTTTACGATAAGTTGATTCGCGATCGGGCCTGGTCACTCTGACCACCGCCGCCTCGCCTTGATTCACGGTGCCGCTACGCACCTGGTCGCCTTCAACTTTTTCCATGATATACGGCTCGCCGGTTAACGAAGATTCGTCTAGCACCGCTGATTTGGACAACAGCAAGCCGTCCAACGGCACAACCTCGCCTTTACGCACCAAAATTTCCGTTCCGACCGCTACCCCCTCAATAGGCGCGCGGACATCGGCGCGGCCGCCTTGCCACAAAACGACCTCGTTGGGAATGCGGTTGGTGAGAGCCGTGAGCGACTGCTTGGCGCGAGCCAAGCCGTATTTCTCCAGCGTGGTGCCGCCCGAAAACATGAGGACGATGACGAGCCCTACTAGATTTTCGCCGGTCAAGACACTCATGAGAATCGCGGAAATGGCTATATAATCCAAGGCGAATTGCCTTCTGATGAGCAATCGGGCGGTTTCTAAAAATAAACTAAAACTGCCAATAACGATAACGGCGATGGCCAGCCAGCGGCCAAACTCACCGGAACGGAAAAATACTACATAGACGGCCAAACCCGCCAACACAAAAACCGGCATCTTAAAAAATGAGAGAATTTTGCGCGCTCCTCCCATCTTTCCCGCGCTGGATGCCGGTCTTTCAGCTGTCTTGGCCATCGCGAAGCCGTTAATTAATCAAACCAAGCGTGAATTTTTGGATAGCGCCGGCAAAGCGGCCACGAGCCGCAGATAGAACCAACTCCGTAGACGCGCCCGGCATGAAAACTATACAAAACGAGCAAGGCCGCGGCATAGACGATATGTTCATCAACCAAGAAAGAATGCGGGGCAATATAGGGGAATTGCAAAATTGGAAAATAATACAACAGCATCAGCGCCGCCCCGAGCGGGGCGCTTAACCGAACACCGGTGCCGAACAATAACGACACCCCCAAAAGCGTCAACCCCCACTCATTGACGAAATTGATTATCGGCAATACGCTTGGACTCGCGAGCAGATGATAAAACGAGCTAAATGTTCCGGCCCCCTGCAAGTAGCCGCCAGCCGACCACGCCGGGTTGATTAGTTTCGTCGCGCCGGCGTAGAAAAACAAAACGCCAAGCGCCACGCGCAAAAGTGTCAGAAAAACTTTTTGCCATTTTTCCATAGGAATAAAATACAATTAAAAATTAACAACGAATCGCTACTTCGGCAACGACGGCGCGGAATTGTTCGGCGATCGCCGCCATTTCCCCGGCGGAAAACGGCTGATAACCGGCAAATAACTGATTCAGCGTGGTGGCCGGACGAAATTGTTGCAGAAAAACCCGGCGCGCGCCGGCCAGCTCGTTTATCATCCGCTCAATTAGTATAGCAGAATGGAGCTCTTTCACCAAGGTGACGCGAAATTCATAATCAACGCCGCTTTGTTTGATAAGCTCAGCTGTTTCTTTAATCTTCGCGCCGGAAGCGAAAACGCCGGCGAGCGCTGCGTACTCGCTTAAGGCTGTTTTGTAGTCCATGGCAATATAGTCAAGATTGCCAGCGGCGAGCGCGGCGGCCACCGCCTCGGGCTTGTTGCCATTGGTATCCAGCTTCACGGCAAACCCGCGCCGTTTAATCTCACCGAGGAAAGGAATGAGATCGTGGTGTATGGTTGGTTCGCCGCCGGTTACTACCACGCCCTGGAGCAGGCCTTTGCGCTCATCCAAAAAATGAAAGACAGCTTCAGTCGGAATGAAGCTGTCTTTCATTTTAGCTAAAAGCTCCGGCAAAACGAACTCCGGATTATGGCAATATCCACAACGAAAATTACAACCGGCCGTAAAGATGACAGCCGCGCTCTTGCCGGGGAAATCGAGCATAGTGAATGGTTGAACCCCGGAAATCAGCATAAAGCGCGGAAACAATGAGGCCGCTCTACGCGGCCAAAACGGTGCCGGACGGACTGGCCGCGCTGGCAGTGTAACGCTGGATAAATTTGGAATTGGCCGCCTGGCACTGGGTAAAATGCTTGCGGCTGTAATGCTCGCTCTTTTTCCCAATATTAAAATGCGATACCGGCCGGTGGTACCCCATCACACGCGTCCAAACCTCGCAACGAGTGCGCTGTTTTTGTTGTGGAGTGTTGTCCATACAAATAAAATTAAAAAAATTAACGGGCGGGAACCAGACTCTCATGTTTCAAACGAATAGTTTGGTCATAACGCACCGCCTCGTCAATGCCGAGCTCGGAGTCGCATTTCGGGCACCAATCCCACTCCCCGGTCAAATATCCGTGTTTCGGACAGATAGAAAAAGTCGGAGTGATGGTAATGTAGGGCAGACGGAAATTGGAGAGAATGGTGCGCACCAAATGACGGCAGCTGGCTCCATCGGATACGCGCTCATTCAAATAGCAGTGGAGCACTGTGCCGCCGGTGTAGCGGGTTTGTAAACCATCCTGCAGTTGGAGCGCTTCAAACACATCGTCGGTGTAGCCGACCGGCAACTGCGATGAGTTGGTATAGTAGGGCGCCTGAACCGTGCCGGCCTGGAGAATTTCCGGAAAACGCCGCCGATCTTCTTTGGCAAAACGATAGGTCGTGCCTTCCGCCGGCGTCGCTTCTAGATTGTATAGATTTTTTGTTTCTTCTTGGTATACCTGAAGCCGCGCGCGCATGTAATCCAGCACCTCTTTGGCAAACTGCTGGCCATAGGCGGTGGTAATATTTTCAGCGTCATTCGTAAAATTGCGGATCGCCTCGTTGATGCCATTTACGCCAATAGTGGAAAAATGATTTTTAAGATAACCGAGATAGCGCTTGGTATAGGGGAAAAGACCACGGTCAATCCACTTCTGAATTTCTTTGCGTTTAATCTCCAGCGATACCTGCGCTAGATCCATAAGATATTCAAGGCGTTTGTAAAACCCATCTCGGTCGCCTTGATGCTGATACCCGATACGAGCGGCGTTGATGGTAACGACGCCAATGGAGCCGGTCATCTCGGCGGAACCAAAGAGCCCGCCGCCGCGTTTCCGGAGCTCCTTCAAATCCAATTGCAGGCGGCAACACATACTGCGTACGTCGCCGGGCTTCAGGTCGGAGTTAATAAAATTCTGAAAATAGGGTGTGCCATATTTAGCCGTCATTTCAAAGAGCGGCAAATTTTTCGGATTCTCCCAATCAAAATCTTTAGTGATATTGTAAGTCGGGATCGGGAAAGTAAAAGTGCGCCCTTTGGCGTCGCCCGCGATCATCACATCAATAAAGGCCTTATTAATCACGTCCATTTCCGGCTGCAGTTCGCCAAAAGTACAGGCAAACTCTTTCCCGCCCAAAAGGAGGCGCTTCTCTTTCAAATCTTCGGGCACCACCCAATCCAGAGTGATATTAGTGAACGGTGTCTGCGTGCCCCAGCGCGACGGGATATTCAGGTTAAAAACGAAAGATTGCATGTTCTGGTAGGTAAACTCATACACTTGGCGCACGATGTAGTTTTCTTTCTGTTCTTCGCTCGGAAACACCATGCCCTCGGCGGCAATATCGGCCCGGAGCTCCAGATCAAACTTTTTTACAAACGGCGCCAGGTAAGTGTCAAAACTGGAGAAAGCCTGGGCGCCGGCCCACTCATTTTGGAGTGTTCCTAAAAAATTTACCATTTGCGCCACGGCGCTGGACAAATGTTTGGGCGCGCCAGACTCAATTTTATCAGGCACGCCGTTAAATCCTTCTTCCAGCAGGGCGCGCAGACTCCAGCCAGCACAATAGCCCGAAAACATATCCAAATCGTGAATATGAACATCGGCATTGCGATGCGCGTCGCCGACATACTTGGGGTACACTTGCTCCAGCCAGTAGTTGGCGATTACTTTGCCGGAGGTATTCAAAATCATGCCGCCGAGCGAATAACCCTGGTTGGAATTGGCGTTCACCCGCCAATCCATTTGGTAAAGATATTCGGCGATAGTTTTCTGCACTTCCACCATGATATTTTTGCCGGTGCGCGCTTCGGCGCGTTTCGCGCGATAGAGAATATACGACTTGGCGGCCTCCGCGAGCCCGCGTTTAATGAGCGTCTTCTCAACAATATCTTGAATACTTTCAACGCTGGGCACGGCATCGGAAAATTGGGCGTCCACCGCCACGATAACATCGTAGGCCACGGAACGAGCCGCGGCCGCGTGGTCGGCTTCCCCCACCGCCGCGAGCGCGCTGTCTATCGCCTGCTCAATTTTGAGCGGAGTAAAATCAACGACGGCGCCGGTGCGTTTTTGCACTTTAGCGATAGACATAGACGTGCTTTAATAAAAAAAATAAAATGCGCGCTGATACTATATCTAGTGTTATAAAATGATTATGTAACACTAGATATAGTGTTACACATAGTATACCACAGAACGCCAAAAGAAGTTATCCACAGAGTCAGCCCGCTCCGCGGACTACCTGAAGAATTGATAGGCCGCCCGATAGGCGGCGATGAGCAAAAGCCAATAGAGCGAATGTTGCAGGTCAATAAAGCCGCGGTAATTGAAGCGGCTGGTTTCATAATTCCACAGCCGGCGTTTCAAAACAGCCAACGCAATCAAACCCGATAACAGCTCCAAAAGAACGGCCAAAACGGCGCCAACCAGTACCTGCAGATAGGCCGCCAACGGCGCATACACAAATAGCACATCCAACACCACAGCGCCGGCACCGTAAATAATTGAAAAGAATGGAATGAGCGTGCCTGGCGAGTAGCGCTTATCTTGAAGCGAACGAAAGGCGGTATCCAAAATCCAGCCTAAAAAACCGCCAAAAATAAAAATGTAAAAGTAATACATGGAAGATATTATAACAGTTTCTAAAACAAAAAGCCAGCCCCGACTGAGTCGAGGCTGGCCACCGGGATACGCGTTGGAAGAAGAGCATATCACAAGCTGAAGATAGCATACCATGTGGGGAATTTCTTGTCAAATGCGTGTATCAGGCCAACCAACTTTTGGACAAGTGGACATCAGGACTATTTAATAACCCAAATTACGGCCACACAATCAATTTTAGTCCGATTGCGAAAAGGAAGACCGCGACAATTACGCGAAACTTGTTTTGCGGTATCTTATCCACAATTCTTTTCGCAATCCGTGCTCCCAAAAAAGAAATTGGGATTTTGACTAAATCTTCCTTTAGAACACCTAATGCCGCTTATATCTTAAATCACTTTTCATAAATAGCAAATATGTGAATAACTTAATATTTTCGGAAAACTTTCGGATATGGTATAATTATAGCATCGGCGAAAAATGAGTCAATCCCAATACAACAACTAATTATCCACAGTATGGCGACACTGACTAAAAAACAAAAGGATCTGTTATCTTTTATTGAAAGATATATTAATAAACATGGTTTCTCCCCCTCTCTTGAAGAAATGTCTTCGCATTTTAAAAAAGCGATCGGCACTATACATGGATTAAGGAAAGAATTAATCAAAAAAGGATTCGTTACTAAATCGAACGGTGTTCGGGGGATTGAAATTGTCCAAGATAACGAAACAATGTCAATACCGCTAAAAGGTTTTATTGCGGCTGGGTCGCCAATTGAAGTTATAGAGGAATACGAGACCATCACCGTGCCAAAAAATTTACTCGCCAAATCCGGAGATCATTTTGCATTAAGAGTGAAAGGAAACAGTATGATACAGGAGGGAATTTTTGACGGAGACAATGTAATTATCA
>CAZHFX010000011.1:0-26411 GCA_964531745.1 uncultured Gammaproteobacteria bacterium | reverse complement strand
CCGGCTCCTGCGCCTCGTGCGCCGGGTCGCTCGCGGTCCTGAAGGCCGACCTCGCGAAGCTCGCGGCGCTCCCGAACCTCCTCCAGGGGGAACGGGACGCGCTCACCGAGATCGACCGCAAGGCCGACGCGCTCGACCAGAAGCTCGACCAGCTCCCCAGCCTCACGGCCAAGGAGGTGGTCAACCAGCTCACGGCCAAGTACGGCGCGGGCTGGGAGGAGGCGGCGCGCAAGCCGAGTAACACCTGCTCCACGTACGTGGACGCGCTGAAGGGCGCGGGCACGGACGCGCAGGCGCTGAAGGCGCTCGCCGACGCGATCGGCAAGTGCGCCGAGCAGGGCGCGGTCGCGACGGAGCTCGCGAAGGTCGTCTGCATCAACGGCGGTGTGGTGAAGACCAACACCATGACCGTCGTGTGCGACAAGCCGCCGCGGCCGGCGGCAGTTCCGCCCGCCGCCCTTCTGCCCCCGCCCGCCCCCGTCGTCACGTCCTCGCGGACGTTTGCGGGCTGGGCCCTCTCCGGGCTCGGCGGCGCGGCGGCTGGCGCCGCCGTCGGCTGGTACGCCGGCAACGAGGCCAAGGCGGTCAAGATGACCGACCGAGGCCTTGACTGGGGCGGCGCCCCCCCCGGCGCGCTCATCGGCGCGTTCATCGGCGCGGCGGCTGGCGCCGTCGTCTACGGGCTGGCCAGCACCAGCCAGTAGAAGCAGCGCCTCTGCAATCACCTGCGGTACCCGGGTGGCGTCGCAAGTAGACGCAAAATGGGTACCAACGTGGGGACGGGAGAATGAGACTTTTCTAGACAACGGCAAAACTCGTCCTCTCTCCAATTACTTTCTTTTCCAAAAGAAGAGGAGGTTGAAGGGAAGTTACGAATCGTTCTTTACAATTTAGGAAAGGTAAATAAGTGTCTTACACGGAATTGAGTAGTTTTAGCAACTGTCGTTTCTAATTGTCATTCTGAGTGAAACGAAGAATCCCTTAAACTAATAGGCAAGGGATCCTTCACTTCGTTCAGGATGACAGTGCGACTGAGTGTGACAATACAACTATTGAATTCCGTGTAGGAACACTGCCCCAGTGTGGGGAAACGTTGGCCAGAGGAAACCTCCTCTGGTTGACTGACCCCTACACGGGGCAGAGAAAACAGCCGAAAGGCTAACCGGTCCGGTCGGATGACTGGACACGAGGAGAAGCCATGACCCGCACCACCCCCTTCCTGCTCGCCGCCCTCCTGCTCGCCGCCGCCTGCGCCGTGGAGGAGGGCCGCACGCCCCCCGCCGCCGGCAAGGACGGCATCCCCGGCGAGACCGGCGCCGTCGGCCCGGCCGGCCCCCAGGGCGACCCGGGTGCGCCCGGCCCGAAGGGCGACAAAGGCGACAAGGGCGACACCGGCCCCGCGGGCATCAACGGCGTCGACGGCCTGCCCGGCACGCCCGGCCTCCAGGGGCCGAAGGGCGACACCGGTGCGGCCGGCGCCCCCGGCCCCAAAGGCGACAAGGGCGACAAGGGCGACAAGGGCGACAAGGGCGACAAGGGCGACAAGGGCGACACCGGTGCGGCCGGCAGGGACGCCACCCCGTACACCGACGCGCAGGCGGCCAGCGCCGCCGCGGCGGCGCTCCAGGGAGACCTGGACGCCATTCGTGTCCGGCTCGCGGCACTGGAGGCAATGGCCTCCGGCTTCTGCACGGCGAACGCGCAGTGCCGTTCCGGCAACTGCGTGATCGTCGCCCCCGCGACCACGGGCACCTGCGCCGCCCCCCCCCCCCCCCCCGGTTCCATGGCCCCGCTGACAGTCACCGCGGTCGGCCTCACGGTCGCCCAGGTGGACTGCTGGAACGCCGCCGGCACGGCGTCGGTGAAGGGAACCGGTGCGGGCACCATCACGTGCCCCGCCGGCTTCGACGCCTCGCTCGTCATCCCCAACACGGTGACGGGCGGCATCTGCACCGGCGAGCGGGGTCTCGCGACCCCGACCGCGGTGCACCTCATCAACCTGCCGGGCGGCACAGCCACCTGGCAGGGCTGCCAGCGGTAGCGCCCGAACGGGCACCTTGACAATAGAGAAGTCAGGGAAACCTTTCTCTTTCCTGTCTCTGAAAGGAAGACAGGGGCTGGTCGTTCTCTACGACCAGCAGTTCTCAATGCGCATCTTTTAGCAATGAAGATACGCAGTGACAGACTGAAAGACTCTGAAGAAAAATATCCATCGTGCGTTTATTTCGCCTCTCATCCTAAACAGATAAGGGCGGCGAGAGAAACTCTCTCCACGATGGATATTTTTTTTGTTAAATGGCTTTTTGTCCGAGAATATAATATAATTGCTGTGTACACGAACTCATACAGGGTTTTCTCAATTGTCATTCTGAGGTCGCCTGAGGCGACCGAAGAATCCATGTCGGTCGTACTGTCATTCTGAACGGAGTGAAGAATCCCTTAAACAAGGGCAAAGGGATCCTTCATCCGCCTCAGGCGGATTCAGGATGACAACCGATACTAATGATGACAAACGCTCCGTCCAATATGTCCGACATTTTTGCTTACATTTCCGCCAATTACTTTACCCTTTTCTTGCTCGGCGCCGCGGCGGCGCTCGGGCTTGTTCTTATTTTTTTTCTGGAAAAAAGTTATTATCTCATCTACGTTTTGCTCATTTGGTTTCCTCTGGAAAACCTCATCTTGCGCTTCACGCCCCTGGAATACTACGCGCCGGTAAAATATTTTCCGGAAATTTTAATTTATAGCGCGCTTTTGGCGGGCTGGTATCGTTACGCGAAGCGCGAACAACGTTTTTTTTTACGCCTGCCGGTCAACCGGTGGTTTCTCGCTTTTTTAGCCGTTGGCGTAGTATCGTTAATTATAAATTGGTATAATCCGGTCGTTTGGCTGTTGGGGTTGCGCCAGATTTTTCGCTTCGCGCTTATTTTCGTCATTATTTTGTTTGAAGATTATTCCGACGATGTCATCAAATGGTTTTTGCGGCTGGGCGGGGGAATGATTTTGTTTGAAGCCGCGCTCGGGCTTGTTCAATATCTCGCGGGCGGCGCCCTGGACCGGTATTTATTCTTCTCCGACAGCGTTTCCATTGCCGGCGTGGCCGAGCTGGAGGGTCTGCGGCAGTTTTGGGCGCCCGGGGAGCGGGTGTTTGCTACTCTCGGGCGCTACGACCGCCTCGGCAGTCTGTTGGCGCTTGGCCTCACCATGTTTTTTCCGTGGCTGTATGTTCTCAAAAAAGAAAAACACCGGCTGTGGTGGGTTGGCGCCATGCTCCTTGGCGGCGCGGCGCTGGTTTTAACCTATTCGCGTTCCAGCTGGCTGGCCGCCGTCGCTGGTATCGTGACTGTCGGCTATGGTTTGGTGCGTGACAAACGCATTTTAAAATTGGCCGGTATTTTTTGCGGTATTCTCACAGCGCTTCTGTTATTTGTAGTGGTGACCAATAATTATGGCGGCGGTGCTTTAGACAAACCAACACAAACGCTCCCCGAACGCGTGGTTGAGGCGGTAAGTATTTATAGCTGGCGTCAAAATTATGAGGGCTATGGCCGGTTCTTTTTTATTGTTAATACCCCGCTTATGGTCGTGCGCTACTATCCGCTCTTCGGGGTGGGTTTGGGCAATTATGGCGGCGGAGTAGCCGCCGCGTTAGGGAATACCAAGGTTTACGATAAACTGCATCTGCCTTTTGGCATCCAGAATACTTTTGGCCAAATTGATAATAACTGGTTGAGCTTGTGGGGCGAAACCGGGACCCTTGGTATTTTGTGCTGGATTATGGTATTCGTCACTATTTTTAAGACTGCCCGCGCGGTCGCCGAGCGCGCCTCGGCTGTTGTTGAGCGAACGGTCGCGCAGGGGCTTTGCGGCGCGGTGGTTGGCATTATGGTTCTGGCCTACTTTGGGCCGTTTTTTGAATTTCGTTCGCTCATGCTTTATTTTTGGATTCTAGTCGGCATGGTGATGCGTTTTTATCGTTCTGGCCGGACGGCTGGTAATTTTTTGAAGGAGTAGCGCTGAAACCAGTATGTTTAGTTCTATTTGGAAAATTTTGGCAATACTTTTTCTTGGCGCGTACATGGCCAGTTTTTTGCCCGGCCGCCATACTCTGGCCGCGCCGCGTCTAGCCAGTTATTATTTAGGGGTTTTGCCGACTGATGCCGAGTCGCTCGCCAAACTGGCAAAAACTGACGTGCTGATTGTGAGCCCTGACCAGCTTTTGAGCAAAGAGGCCATGGTCGGCAATCTGAAAGTGGTCAATCCAGACATGATCATTCTCGCTTATGTGCCGAGTCAGAGTTATAACACATTATATTGGGGGAACGACCCTATCTTTCACAACTTAAACGGCATTCAGGAAAATTGGTGGCTGAAGGATAGCCAAGGCAATCGCGTTTCCACCTGGCCGGGACTTCTCAATACCAATATGGACCACGGCTGGTCCGAGTATCTAGTCGGTTTCATCAATCGGTATGTCGCCCCTCTGCCGAATGTGGACGGGATTTTTTTTGATATGATCGGCGATTCCATTTCCAGCGCCAATAACGGCGATATTGATTTGGACGGCGACGGCGTGAAGGACGATTCGGGAACAATGAACGCCGCCTGGCTCGCGCGCACTAAATATTTGTTGGAATATGCCCGGGCGCGCATTCCCTTGCGCTATCTGGTAATTAACGGCAGTTCCAACGAGGCCTTGCAGGGGAGTGTCAGCGGCCGGATGTATGAGACTTTCCCGACGCCATGGGAAGCGAACGGCTCGTGGAGCGCCATTATGACAAAAATGGAAAAGAATAAATTGCTGAATAGACAGCCGGAGCTGTATATTTTTAATGCCAATACTAACAACACCGGTGAGCGGGAAGATTATCGCAATATGCGTTTCGGCCTCGCGAGCAGTCTGCTTTCCGATAACGTCTATTTTAGTTTTGATTACGGCGACACGAGCCACCACCAGGTGTGGTGGTATGATGAATATGACGCCAATCTCGGCGACCCCACAGGGCTGGCGCGGTCAGCGGGCAATCAACCGCGTTTTCAAACCGATGTCTGGCGGCGCGACTATGCCAACGGTTTGGCGATTGTGAATGCCACCAATCAAGATCGCGACGTTGATCTCGGCGGCGAATACGAAAAAATTATCGGCGTCCAAGACATTGCCGTAAACAACGGTGCCATTGTGGATAAAGTACACCTGCCGGCCAAAGATGGTTTAATTATGTTTAAGACGTCGCGGTCTCTGAACGACGCTATTTTTGCCAACGGTTCGTTCGCTCGTTTTTTCAAAGCCGATGGTGCGCGCGCCCGCAATGGTTTTTTCACGTTTGAAGACGGAATTGCCGGCGGCGTGAAAATATATAATGGAGATTTGAACGGCGACGGCGTCCGCGAGAAAATTGTCGCGGCCGGTCCGCGTCTGCGAATTTTTAACGCGGAAGGCCGGTTGTGGTTTGACGACTATCCTTACGGCGGCGATTATCGGGGCGAACTTAATATCGCGGTCGGGCATTTAGCGGGTGAGAGTGCGGCGCAGATTTTGGTCGCTCCTTCGGCGGGCGGCGCCATTTTTCTCTATAATTTTCATGGCGGCTTGCTCAAGGAGGAAATTTATCCTTTGGGCCGAAAGTATCAGGGCGGTTTTTCCGTCGCCATCGGCAATGTTGATGGCGGCGAAACCGGCGAGGCCATCGTTGGCACCGGGCGCGGACGGGCGAGCGAGGTGCTGGTGTATGACAGCGAGTTGAATAAAATAAAAAAACGGTTTTATCCGTTTGATCGGCGCCCCGCGAGCGGGGTCAGCGTCGCTGTCGGAGATTTCAAAGGCGTTGGCTCGGAGCAAATCGCCGTAACCGGAGCGGCGGGGAGCAGATCAACCGTCCGTCTGTTCACCGCGGCCGGCCGCCGGCTGAACGAGTTTGCCGTCCGCGGATTTTTTGGTTCCCGAGTAGTCACACTCGGCGCCACCGATGTTACCGGCGATGGGCGTCAAGAAATTGTGGTGATAACAAAAAACTAGGCCCCGGTGATGAGGCAGGCCACTGGCCCGCTCCACTTCCAATCCGCTAGTATCGCCTTGGTGAGGCCGGCGACAGATAGCGCGCTGTTAGGCGAAATGTTCAAGCCAACCGCCGCCTTCATCAAATTCATTGCTTGTAAAATTTCTTCATTTGTCGCTATCCAGCCGTTTCCTCGGCTATTTTTTACCGTTTCCGCCACCGCCTTTTTGCGATAGGCAATTTTATCCACAATCGCGTCGGCCAGGCTATTTTCAGCGGCGTTGGAATCCGCTGTTTGTGGATTGATTATATCCACAATCGGGTGGCAGGCGGTCGTCTGGACAATATGAATTTGCGGATTAAGATGCCGGAGGGCAAATCCTTCGGAAAGGCCCTGCGCGGTGGTGCCGGAAGATGTAGGCACAAAAACCGCCGCTAGATTTTCAATTTTGGCCAGTTCATCCGCGAGTTCATGGTAGCCGGAGAGAGCCAGCGGTTCGGTGGATTGCCGGAGTAGAATTGCCTTTTCTTTGTCGGTAAATTGTTTGGCCGATTGTTTGGGGTTTTTCACTTGAGCGACGGCTATTAGCGGGTCGTTTTCAGCCTCAATCAATTCTTGTTTGCGCGGGGAGATTTTTGGTCCAATAAAAATCTGCAACCGGATTTGGTCGCCCGGCTTATTTTTGTTATGCGCTTTCACGGCGCGCGCCGCCGCGAGCGCGGCGTTGCCAGATGAGGAAATGACAAAACTTCCGGTTCCGGAGCGGTGGCGCTCCGCTATTATGAGCGGAATTGAGCGCCCTTTATGCGAACCGAAGTGATGCTCGTCTTCGCGTTTGAGCCAGATTTCATTGGGAATGCCGAGAGCCTGCGAAAGTTTGGGGGCGGGCAGTTGCGGGGTCTTCATATGTACAGCTCTTGATTTATTGCTGATTTTGTTGTATACTTCTTTTTACGTAAGTTAAAGCTAATCCTATCATTTATGAAGCTCGTTTGTCCAGAATGTAAAAATGATGTCAATCTCTCGCTTTTTCCCGACCTGGCGCCGGAGCACGTCATTGAATGCGATGTTTGCGGCATCACTCTCTTGGTGAATAACATTGACGACGAAGAGATTAAAGCCGAAGTGATTGATGAGGGCAAATAAAGCGCCATTATAGGCCGAGCCGTTTCTTCAGCTCGGCTTTTTTGTTTTTATTTAATAGCGCTTCCCACATTTCATGTTGCAATCCGCGGGGTATGGCGGTATCTTGGTTTCTCACCAGCTGTAAAAACCGGTCAAAGGTTACTAGCTTCACTTTAATTTTTTCTCCTGGGTCTAAGTTTTGTTTGCTGGTTTGGGCGCAATTTTTCGCGAGAAAAAC
This sequence comes from uncultured Gammaproteobacteria bacterium, assembly GCA_964531745.1. Classification (GTDB taxonomy): domain Bacteria; phylum Patescibacteriota; class Patescibacteriia; order Magasanikbacterales; family GWA2-37-8; genus JACRFW01. The sequence goes on along the minus strand of CAZHFX010000011.1, from coordinate 19,051 downwards.
ATAATCGTCATAATCTATCTTGCTGTGTTCGTTGTACAGTTTGAAGAGCGCTAAGTCGCCCGTGCTGTAGCCGGCTTCTTCCAATAGTTCGCGCCGCGCCGCGGCCTCGGGAGCTTCGCCCGTCTCCACTTTGCCGCCCGGGAGCGACGGATAAGTAGCGCGGCCGGGCTGCTGTTGGTCAAGAACAATAATCTTTTTGTCGACTGTGGCTAAAACGCTGGCCGCCGGCACGCGCCAAAGCATTTCAAAGGTTTTGAAACTGCCGTCAAACATCTCTTGTTGCCACCGGTAGACGCTAAACAAGAGGCCGGAGAACACTTTTTTGGCGTGGGAGGGCACTTTAGTCATAGGTGTTTAGTGAGTAGGCAAGGTAAGCAGAGTAGGCAGAGTAAGCTGTGAAACGCGCTGTTATACTATCGTTGCTTACCTTGCTTAAGCTGCTTGTTGCTTAATTTGCTAATAAGTTGCTCTATCATACCACGGAAGCCGTGGCTGCCCAAAAATACTATTACGTCTCCGGGGCGCGATGCGGCTTTGAGCGTCGCGACCAGCTCGGCGTCGTCGTCGATGTAGGCAACGCGCGGGTGCGTTTTAGCAATAATTTTGGCGATATCTTCGCCCGCAAACGGCGGGATTTCGCTGGCATCAATTTTTATTTTGGTGAGGCGGGGGATAATCACTTCGTCGGCCGCGGCAAAGGCGTTGTCGTACCACGAAGCGGCCTGGGGTCGGCGGTTGCCGGTGTTCGGTTCAAACACGGCGATGAGATGGGTTTTATAAATGGCCTTGAGTGTCTCCAAAATAGCCGTGGCTTTGCTGGGGGAGTGGGCAATGTCATCAAACACGCTCACCGCACCGCCGTATCTTTTTTCCAGCCGCCGCTTTAGGCCGCGGAACGTGGCTACCGCCGCGATAATTCTTTCCGGCGCCAGGCTGAGCTCGCTCGCGAGCGCGAAACAACCGGTGATGTTGTCGGCCATGTACTCGCCCAGGCAGGACGTTTTTATTGAATACTTTTTTTGTTCATGAAGAATATCAAAGGTCAAACCATTTTTTGTTTGAACACAATTTGTGTATGTGTAGTCGTTGTTGGTATCGCGGCCGTAGGTCACAGTTTTGTTTAGCGCGTCACTGTCATCCTGAGGTCGCCTGAGGCGACCGAAGGATCCCTCTCCGTTCGCCGATTGCGACAGAGATTCTTCATCCGCCTCAGGCGGATGAAGAATGACAATTGGGGCCGCCTTTTCCGAAATCACTTTCAATCCATTCGCTGGCACCATTGCCACGAGTTTTTGGAAAGCCGTTTGGTAGCTCTCTTCGGTCGGGTATACGTCCGCGTGGTCCCACACCACCGATGTTAAAAGCAGGTGAGTGGGGGCGTAGTAGGCGAATTTTGGACCATTGTCGGAGCACGAGGCTTTGTATTCATCACCCTCCAGCACACTCCAGTCGCTGTGAGCAATGTTGGCTGACTCCCCGCCGTTCAAGCCAAGACCGCCAAACATGTAGCTCGGGTCAAAGCCAGCTTCACGCAAGATCCAGGTGACGAGCGCGGCGGAGGTGGTTTTGCCGAATGTTCCGGCTATGACAATAGAATTTTTCTTAACAAAATATTTAACGATTACTTCGGGATACGATTGGCAGTTCCATTTTTTCTCCCGCGCGTAAAGCCACTCCGGGTTGTGCGAAGAGGCCACGTTGCCGACCACCACCAAATCCGGACAGCCTCCGCCAGAGGCGGATGCGCCTTGGGCGCACATTTTTTCGGGGTGCCAGCCCGGGTAAAAATCAATGCCGGCGTCTTTCAAGTGTGTGGAAATAGGCGGATAAAAACCCGCGTCGCTTCCGGTAATTTGCCATCCAGCACGTTTGAATGCCAAAGCTAGAGCGCTCATGGCCACCCCGCAAATGCCGATAAAATGAATATGTTGTTGTTTCACAAAGTTTTTTTTAATTTTTCTAAATCCGTCTGCCACATTTTCCCGTCAAACCACTCCAACCCCGCAAACTGCAGTTTGTAGGTGTCGGCGGGGCGCTGGGAACTGCCCAGGTAGATATATTTTTTACCGTGTTCTTTTGCCCAAACAATGGCTTTGGTCATCATACCAAGGCCGAGGTTCGCTATCGCGGCATCCAGTTTGTAAAAGGGGTAACAGTAGTGAATAAGCTCGTTGGTCTCGCGCGCGATACAGTAGCCCACCTTTTCAACGCCGTGGTGCTCGTAGACAAATATGGTATTAAAATTGCTTTTCTCTTTGTCAGTTAAAAGTTCGCGCATTTTGTTGGCGCTAAATATTCCTTCCCCAAATTTAGTTTCGTAAAAATCTTTTCCTAGTTTTCCAATTGACCATTGGTAACCAACGTATGGGAGTGGTATTTTTGTCAATCTTAAATTTTCAGTCTTCTTCATCACCCGGCGGTTTTCGCTCGCGAGTGTAAATTTTGAAAGGTCAACGCGCAGGCTTCTAGTTTGGTTCATTGTTCCTTTGTTTTGCCGAGTGAAAACAAAGCCCTGATTGTATAGGGCGTTGATATTTTTGTCGGAAAAGTCGGTAATTATTTTTTCTTTCCATTTAAGGTACATAATTGTAATTGTTATCCAGAGAGAGGCCATCAGGCCGACCGAAGGATCTTCCTATTATTCGTCCCATTCGTCGCTCAGGTCTTTCCAATACGGATTTTGATTGTTGATTAAATCTTCTTTAAATTTCCTCGATTTCCCTTTGAGATACTTTTCTCGAGCAATCGCCTGGTTAATATCAGAAAAGTCTTCGTAGTAGATTAGTTTAGAACAATTGTACTGTTTAGTAAACCCTTCAACGAGTTTTTGTTTGTGTTCTGAAATCCTTCTTTGTAGATCATTAGTAACGCTGATATACAGCACCGCGCTCTCGCTGGCCATTATGTAAACGTAATACGAATGCATAAGCGGAAGATTCTTCGGCTGCGGCCTCTGAATGACAATTTATTTTAATCTGCTTAATCTGCTAATTCAGTGCTAGCCACACGCCGACCACCACCATAAAAGCCTGAATGATCCAGAAGCGCATGACCACTTTTTCTTCCGGCCAGCCGATAATTTCAAAATGGTGGTGCAGAGGCGACATTTTGAACAGCCGCCGGCCCAGGAGGCGGCGAGACAGTATTTGCAGAATAACGGAAAAAATTTCCACATAAAAAATAAAGCCGAAAAAAGGAATAAGCAAAGTTTTGTTAAGAGCGATGGCGTTGATGGCGAGGAGCGTGCCGAGACCGAGCGAGCCGATGTCGCCCATCTGAAAGCGGGCGGGTTTGACGTTGAAGTAGGTGTAGGCGAGCAATGCTCCGGCGGCGGTGGCATTGAGCGGAGCGAAAGCGGTGCGCCCCTCCAGGCCGCTCACCACCGTGAGCCCCAGAAACGCCGCGATGAGCGCCCCGCCGGCCAGCCCGTCCATGCCATCGGCCACATTCACCGCGTTGGCGGTAAACATTACGAAGAAAATGATAATAGGAATGATTAGCCAGCCTACATAGATGTTGCCGTCAAAAGGAATATTGAGAGTATGCCAGCTCACGCCGAGTTTGGCGTAGACCCACCACGCCGTGATGGCGCCGGCTAAAAATTGCAATAGCAGTTTTTCGTGCACCTGGATGCCGCGCCCCTGTTTTGACCCAAGCAGGCTGACGAACTCGCGAAACGCTATCCAGGGCAGAGTGGCGGCATGCCATATTTTCATAGGCCAGCGTTTGTGCACTTTGATAAGAATGAGCGTGTGGCGCACATTGCGCAAACGGCGTTTGTTCCCAAAAATATTGAGTAGATCATCGGCCGCCCCGAGGAGCGCGGCGATACCCATGGCGCCAATCGGCACATAGGTGTAGCGGCGTTGCCAGTTGAAGAGCATGGTAATCACCGTGACGGTAACTATGACTAAAAGCCCGCCCATAGTGGGGGTGCCCGCTTTGTGCCGGCGTTCCCCTTGGAGGGTAGGGTCAAACTCGGCGCGGCGGGTGATATGGTATTTATATAAAATTTTAGTGAGGAGTGGCGCCCACAAAAAAGCGAGGATAGTCGCGCCGATGAGATAGGCGAGTGATTGTTGGAGCGGCCAAAGGTTCATAGAGTCAGGCGTAATCTTTTTAAGGCCAACGTTTCAGCGCTCTTTGCCTCCAGATAGGTTTCATTTTGTTCATTTACCAAACCAAATTCCCCCCAGGTTTGTTCCAAAAGCGCGCCGCCTGGTTTGGTGATGGCGATGGAGCCGCGCGCCACGCCGTGGCCGTATTTTCCCTCTCGATTCCAAGCGCGGGCATGGACGTAGTGAATGGTTTTTTCTTGCGCGTCGGTGATTAGCAGAATATGGTCGTGTTCGCGGCGCGGTCCGGTTTTGAGCATTATCACCAAATCACCCGGTTTTATTTCCCGGGTATTCCGAATCGGCGCGCTGTTGGCATCATTCGCGTAGGTGGCGACGTTGATATTTTCTACCGGCCTAAACCAGGCGATGAGACGGCGCGTAATTTTTCCCGGAGGGGCGATGATAATTTTTTTCAAGAAATTAATTCCCTGGGTTTCTCGGTAATGGGCGAGGAGCGCTTGGGTCACGAAACCGGAACAATCAATGCCTAAATTGTGGTCTATAAGAAATCGGCGGAGATCGTCTTCGGTGACAACTTTGCCCGTGTGGGAATTGTGGAGACAGCAGTCGCCTTGTTTATCAAACAGGCCGGCGTGATATTGGATGGAAATAATTTTGGCTTCCTCAACAATTTCTTGGGGCGTGCCTTTGCCGGCGAGAACGCGCAATTGCCCGCGTTCTCGTTGCCGGGTATTGTTAAAATAAGGCGCGCGCACGCCCGGGATTCCTTTGAAAGGAAGGTTAAAGTAGCTGCGGATAACTTGTTCAGCTTTCGGGGAGAGCATGGGAGTGGGAATTACGAATGTTAAATGCCAAATAAAATGATTTTGGCTGTTGTTTACTCATAGCAGTATTTTTTTAATATTTTTTCCGATCTCGTTAAATTTATTATGCTCGGCCATAATACCTTTCTCGCTCTGAACGCGCAACCAGTCGCTACCGGGCATGGTGTTTTCGTAGGGAATGACATTGAGGCCAATCTTTTTTAATTTATTAATTATTAATTTTTTATTTGGCATTTGGCATTTGGCATTTGGCATTCTTTTAACTATCTGCGCCCCGTCTTTTATGGCGATTAATTTTTGTTTTTTGTAAGGTAGTTTCAGCAGAGCTATTAAGTGAGCCTCAAAAATCGTCAGACCCCGGCCTCCTGTTTTCTTTTGTAATTCTGATTCAAACGCGGTTGACGCCGGTTGCCGCGCGTTAATCTCAATCAAATAAAGTTTGCCGGTTTTTTCGTCAAGAATAGCATCAATGCCAAACAGCCCGCGCCAGCCGTCATGCGCTAATTTTTTTCCAATCGCCGTTGCCATTTGTTTAAATTGTTTAATTTGCCTCCTCTGCCCGCCCGCAACGACCGCAAGCGGTCTTGCGTGTCGGGCGGGTATAAGCTGTTGCGGTAGCGTCCAGTCATTGCCAACAGTGGCAAACGGGTTGGCGGTAAACGGTGCGAGGCCGGTGATTTGGTAGTTAATATTTCCGGTAAGCACGTGTTTTTCCCACACTACATTGTTATTGGTAAAGGCCGGTCCGGCCACAAAATCAGTGACGCGGACCTGGCGTTTTGGGAATTTTTTTTTAAGTTCAGTGAGCGATCGGGAAGAGTTAATCAAAATAGTGCCGAGACCGGTATGGGCATGGTTGAATTGGACAATATATTTTTTGTCTGTCCAAGTTAAATTTTCGCATAACATCACCCGGTGCGGCGGCAGGTATTTTTGTAAAGGTCCGAGCCACTCCAGTTGGGAAATTTTTTCTTCCACCCGGCGCGCCAGCTCGGCGGGAGGATTTAGAAGCTCCCAGCCATTTTTTTGGCACACCTTTTCAATTTGGGCAGTATTTTTAAAAACCACGATGCGCGGGCGCGGCAGAGCGCGGAGCCAGACCGCGGTTTTTGGGTGAGCCAAGAGCTCGCGCGTGTCCAGCGGATTTCGTTCCTTAATTAAGAGAGCGTTTGGACGCCCTTCAGCCGCGCTCTTCGCAAAAGCGCTGAAGTTTGTTATGATGTAGTAATTCTCTGTGCTAAGCGGCGCTCCGAGCGCTCGTTCAATGTCGCGGGAAGCGTACACCACTGGCCGGGTAAGAAAGGGATGAGAGGGGCTAATCATATTGACGAAGTATACTAAAAATAAGCGGTTTTGGCAACTATTTCTATGGCGGCTCTTTACGAAAATTTAAAGCGTTACGGCAAGGTTAAAGTTAACGCTCCGCTGGCTAGATTAACCACTTTCAAAATTGGCGGTCCGGCTCGGTTTTTTGTTGAAGTCATAAACCGGGAAAAATTGGTTGAATTGCTTAATTTTCTCTCCGGCGCTGGCGAGGATTTTTTTATCATCGGCGGCGGGTCAAACGTGCTTCTGCCCGACGATGGTATTGAGGGTGTAGTCATTAAATACCGGGGGGCCGCGGTAGCCGTTGCCGGTACCACCTTGGTCGCCGAGTCCGGTGCCCTGCTTGGTGCGGTGGTCACGGCCGCGCCAGCGCACCGTTTGAGCGGTCTGGAATGGGCGGCCGGCATCCCCGGCACTGTGGGCGGCGCGGTGCGCGGCAATGCCGGCGCGGCCGGCGGCGACATTGCCCGCAGTATGGACAAAGTGACGGTTTGGCGCGACGGCGAAGTGGTTGAGCTCGCTCGCGCTGAGTGCGGTTTTGGGTATCGCGAAAGTATTTTTAAGCATAGTCAAGCTGTCGTGTTGTCGGCGCGTTTCGCTCTCGTTTCGGGCGACCCGGCGAAAAGTCTCAAGGCGATGCAGGAAATCGTGAAAAAGCGCGCCGGCCATTATCCGCCTCTTCCTTCCGCCGGCAGTTTTTTTAAAAATGTGCCGCTCAAAGATTGGCCAGGCGATCGTTCCGAACTTCCGCCGGAGTTTGTCGCCGCGGGCCGCGTTCCGGCCGGGTGGATAACCGAACAGCTTGGCCTCAAGGGCCTGGCGCGGGGCGGCGCGATGCTCTCCCGCGAGCACGGCAATTTTCTTATTAATTTCCAAAACGCCACGCAGGCCGATGTTTTAGCGGTAGTTGAAGAAGTAAAAGACAAGGTGTATACTACTTATGGCATAGTGCTGGAGGAGGAAGTGCGCGTAGTAAGGTAAATTTTTAATTTTAATTTTTTCAGCCGTATGCAGATAATTATCTCTGGGAAAGGAGTGGCGCTGACCGACGCGATTGAGGATTATGTGAACCGGAAAATGGCTGGGCTGGAAAAATTTTTACCGGCTATCATCCGCGCCACGGTGGTGGTCGGAGTGGAAACCAAACACCACTTGAAAGGAGATATTTTTTACGCTGAATGTAAAATTGAAATCCCAGGCAATGATTTGTTCGCTAAAAAAATGGCGGGAACCGCCTACGCGGCCATTGATTTATTAAAAAATAAAGTAGAAGGAGAACTAAAAAAGAATAAAATAAAAACGCGGAGCGTTAAAAAACGCGCCCAAGCGATGGCGCGCCGGAACAAAGAGTATCTCGGTTAGCTCCTATTCTTCCGGGAAAAGTTTTTTTTCGTTTTCGTCGTAGAGCAACACCGCCAAAACCGGACAGGACTCGGCGGCCAGCCTGATAGTGTCTTCATCAGTTGAATTTGGGTCAACAACGTAGGCCAGATTATCTTCATCAAGCTGAAAAACGCCGGGCGCGACGACGACGCAGGAATTGGCGCCGATGCATTTGGCGCGGTCAACGACAATACGGCGGATTTTTCCGCCGTTTTTTATTTTTTGGGAGATTTGTTCCGGCAGATTAGCCGGGAGCTTTACTTTTTCTGTCATATAAAATTGTCATCCTTCATCCGCCTCAGGCGGATGAAGGATCTTACTTTTATGCCAATTGGTGAACGGGCACAAGCGGAAGATTCTTCGGTCGCTCGCCTAGGCGAGCGACCTCTGAATGACAGATCGTTCGCTAGTATAATCGTTATTGTTACTTTTGGCAAACGCTAAATCCCGAGCGTTGCCCGGAGCTCCGGCGGCATGATGTAAGGTGGATCAAAGGTAATCTCTAGATTCACATTTTTTACTCCGAGCCGTTTTTTGAGCGCGGCGGTTACCTCGTCGTTCAACTGCGGCCCCCAGGGGCAGAAGGGGGTGGTGTAGGTCATGAGCACGTCAACGCCGCCATTTTTTATTTCCACGTTATAAATCAGGCCCATCGTCCAGATATCCAAATGTATCTCCGGGTCAAGCACGGTTTTCAGCGCCTCAATCGCGGCTTCCTTGGTGATGGGTTTTTCATTTTTCATATTTTTTGAAGCCATCTTTTTCTAGCTCGGCCGCTATTTCCGGTCCGCCAGTTTTCACAATTTTTCCTTTGGCCATAATATGGATAGCGTCAGCTTTGAGGTGCGAGAGCAGGCGCGGGTAGTGAGTGATAATTAAAACCCCGGCGTCGGTTTTTTTAAGGTTTTGAACGGCGTCAGCCGCAATTTTTAGCGCGTCAACGTCAAGACCGGAGTCAATTTCGTCCAAAATACTGTACTTGGGTTTAAAAATTAGGAGTTGGGCTATCTCCAGGCGTTTTTTTTCGCCCCCGGAAAATCCGGCGTTCAAAGAGCGCAGGGCAAAATCCGGCGCGAGACCGACTTTTTGCAATATCCTTATTAGTTCTTGGTGGAAGATAACAGGATTTTTACGCTCTCCGGTGCGTGCGGCGATGGCGAGGCGCAAAAAATTAGCGACACTCACGCCCGGAATTTCCGGCGCGTGTTGCATTGCTAGGAAAAGCCCTAGTTTTGCCCGTTCTTCCGGTTTCAATTTGGTGGCGTCAGTGCCGTCAATTTTTATAGTGCCTTTGGTGAGGGCATAGTTGGGGTGGCCGAGAAGTGTATTCGCGAGCGTGGATTTGCCGCTGCCGTTTGGCCCCATAACCACGTGCGTTTCGCCCGGGGCGACAATAAGAGAGAGACCATGGATGATCTCTTTTTTTTCAACCGCGATGTGCAAGTTTTTTAATTCAAGGGACATTTTACAAGGGCTTTCTTCAGCGCTTCAAGCGCGAGCAAGGCGCAACGCAGACGGGTAGGGTTCAAATTGGGCAAACCCAGCAACGTCAGCACAGTTTCCGGGGTCATGGCTTTAATTTCGGCCGCAGTTTTGCCTTTCACCGCGTCGGTGGTGAGCGAGGCTCCGGCTTGGGAAATGGCACAGCTGGTGCCTTGCCAGCCAATTTTTGTCACACGGTCATTTTCTAGCTTAATAAAAATTTCTACTTCATCGCCACAAGTTGAATTGATCTCTTTGTGCTGGATAGAAAAATCAGCTAGCGCTTGCTTGTTGAGCGGGTGCTTGTAGATATCCAATAGCGCTTCGTGGTACAAGTTGTCAGTCATACTAGGCAAAGATGGTTTTTACTTTTTCAATTTCCGTGGCCAGTCGGTCAATATCTTCTTTGGTCGTGTACACTCCAAATGACGCCCGCGCGGTCGGCCCGATGCCGAGGTGGCGGTGGAGCGGTTCGGCACAATGAAAACCAACGCGAATACAAATATTGTCTTGATTCAAAATTTCGGCGATGTCATGCGGGTGAATGCCGGGAATAGTGAAAGCTACGAGCCCGGTGCGTTTGTTCGGGTCGGTAGCGCCCGTGACAGCAACCAACGGCGTTAATTTTTCTAAAGCATAGCTGACGATTTTCCGTTCGTGCGTAGTAATTTTCTCCCAGCCAAGATTCATAAACCACTCCGCGGCCGCGCCGAAACCGATGACCCCGGCGATGTTCTGCGTACCCGCTTCAAAACGGCTGGGAAGGTCTGCCCACGCCGCGCCGGTGTACGAAACAGTCTTGATCATGTCGCCGCCGTAGAAAAACGGTTCCAGGCATTCTTCTAGAAGCATTTTTTTGCCGTAAAGCGCGCCAATACCGGTCGGGCCGTAGAGTTTGTGGCCGGAGAGCACCAGAAAATCACAGTCCAGGTCGCGTACGTCGGTCGGGAGGTGCGCCACCGATTGGGCGGCGTCCACAATGGTGAGCGCGCGGCGAGCGTGGGCGAGCGCGCAGATTTTTTTAACCGGGGCGACCGTGCCGAGGACATTGGAAACAAAGGCAAAGCTCGCAATTTTGGTGTTGGCATCAATAACTTTTTCCGCCGAAGCGATGTCTAATTCGCCCTCGGCAGTAAGTTCAATATAGCGAATAGTAAAGCCGTAATGTTTGGCCATTTCCTGCCAGGGCACCATGTTGGCATGGTGCTCCAGGCGAGTGAGGACCACGTTGTCGCGGTGCGACATTTTGGGAGTAAGGGAGTAGGCGAGTAGGTTTAGCCCGTGCGTGGTACCGGCGGTAAAAATAATTTCTTCGCGGTCGGCGTTGAGAAATTTCGCCAGGCTCGTGCGTGCGGCTTCGTAGGCGGCGGTGGCCTGTTCGCTCAAATCATAAATTCCCCGGTGCACGTTAGAGCGAGTTTTGGTGTAGTAGTCGTTCATGGCGTCAATCACCACGCTGGGCGTTTGGGTGGTCGCGGCGCTATCAAGATAGACCAGCCCCGGGTGGTTAGCAAAAATGGGAAATTGGGTTTTTATTTGGTCCATATATTTTATCCGACTGCGTCTTCCATTTCCATATCAATTAATTTATTTAATTCCAGCGCGTACTCTACCGGCATGGCTTTGATGATGGGCTCAATGAAGCCAGACACCACCAGGCGGGTGGCTTCCGTTTCGGAAAAACCACGCGATTGTAAAAAGAATATTTCTTCTTCGCCGATGCGCCCCACGCGCGCTTCGTGCGCTACATTCACCTGTTCATTTTTAATTTTTAACTCCGGAATAGTATCGGCGGCGGATTTTTCGCCGATGAGCAAGGCGTCGCAGGCCATTGAGGCGTTGACATTTTTCGCGGATGGCGTTATGTGAATAAGCCCGCGGAAGGTGTTTCGGCCGCCGTTTACGGAAATGGATTTAGAAACAATATGCGAGCTGGTGTTGGGCGCGGTATGAATCGCTTTGGCGCCGGTGTCTTGGTTTTGGCCCGGGCCGGCGAACGCCACGCCCAGAGAATCCGAGCGGGCGCCGCGTCCGCGGAGAATAGACGCGGGGTAAAGCATAGTAACGCCGGAACCCAAATTGCCGTTGACCCACTCTATCACGCCGTCTTCGTTCACGAGCGCACGTTTAGTATTTAGATTATAGGTGTCTTTGGACCAATTTTCAATAGAAGAGTACCGCACGCGGGCATTTTTGCGGACGAAAATTTCCACGCACCCGGCATGCAATGAGTTCGCGCCGTAGCGCGGGGCGCTACAACCTTCAATGTAATGAAGTTCCGACCCTTCGTCGGCGACAATGAGCGTGTGTTCAAACTGGCCGCCACCTTTGGCATTCATGCGGAAGTAAGCCTGCAGAGGCAGGCCGATTTTTACGCCTTTAGGCACATAGATAAACGTGCCGCCGCTCCAGACCGCGGCGTGGAGCATGTTGAATTTATGGTCGGACGCGGGCACGCACTCGGTCATGAAATATTTTTTTACGAGGCCGGGGTATTTTTGTACGGCCGTATCCATGTTTTCAAAAATAACGCCCTGTTCCTCCCATTGTTTTTTGAGTTTGTGGTACACTACGTCGGAATCGTATTGCGCGCCCGCGCCGGCCAGCATTTTTTTCTCCGCCTCCGGAATGCCCAGGCGGTCAAAAGTTTTCTTAATCGTGTCAGGCACATCTTCCCAGCGTTTGGCCTCGGCGGTGTCCGGGCGGACAAAGTAGGTGATAGAGTCTAGATCAAGCTTAGACAGGTCTGGCCCCCAAGCGGGGAGGGGTGTTTTTTGAAATAAAAAAAATCCATGGAGCCGTTTCTCTAGCATCCAGGGTGGTTCGTTTTTTTGCGCGGAGATAGCCCGCACTAATTCTTCGGTCAAACCTGGTGCGGCCTTAAAACGCGTTGATTCTTTGTCGGCGCCGTCGTAGAGCGGGCGGTGCGAGGCGGTGAGGCTGTTAAATTTTTGTTTGGTCATAGGGTTGCGCCGTATCTTTGCGTATGATACTATGAATAAGCAATTTTAGCTTAAAAAAGGGCAAAGAACACCACTAGTATAGTTTTTTTTTGGTCTTTTGTCAATGTATATGGCCGCTCCGATTTTTCAGACAGTACAACTTATTGCCAAGCAAACAGTCGCCCGCCAGATTGTTATTTTGCGCTTCACCAAACCGGTCGGTTTTTCATTCGCGCCCGGTCAGTTTGTGCAGGTGCGTGTGCCGGAAGGCGAAAAGTTTGTGTTGCGCAGTTACTCGTTGTCATCAATTCCAAACGACAATTATTTGGAACTGTGCGTGAAAATTTTACCCGGCGGCAAGGCCTCGGCCTTGTTTGCTGGTTTGCCGGTCGGCGGAGAGGTGGCTATAAGCGCGGCTCGCGGTTTTTTTGTCGTGAAGCCGGAACATGCCAAACAAAAGATATTTATCGCCACCGGCGCTGGCATCGCACCCGTCATGTCTATGATTAGAGGCAGTTTGGCGACGAATGATCAGGCCGCGTTGTTGTTGGGTGTCCGGAGCGAAGAAGATTTGTTTTGGGTTGAACGTTTGGAGGCGGTGAAGCAAAGCCGGCCGCGTTTTGAGTTTGTCATCACTTTGACCCAGCCCGGCTCTAGTTGGGTCGGCAAGCAGGGAAGAGTCACCGCGCATCTTCCAATTTCAGCCAGAGGGGAGTATTATATTTGTGGTAGTGCCGATATGGTGGAAGACGTCCGCCGGATATTGCTTGTTCAAGGTATGAACACAAAAAGTATTCATATAGAAATTTTTTGAGTATGTTTGGAGAAAAACCAATTGAAGTAGTTCATTTTCGCAACGAAAGTTTATTGAGCGTTTCCGAGCGCCGGGACAGATTTGAACAAGAGGGGATTGGACTAATGGCAAGGTTAGGCCATCTTTTACGGACGGTTGGGAAAGAGAAATTTGATCCAAGCGACAATCGTAAAATTTTGCGTGAAAAAATGGAAGCCAAGCAGGCCAATTTGGCGGCGCGCGGCGGCCGGCTGATGGTGGAACTGCCGGAGAGGCTTTCGCGATTTCTAGGGGAGGCGGTTCTCTTTCCGCCGAATGGTGAAAAAATGCCGACCCCGGCTCCTTTTATCACCTCTCTTCATTTGCGCCGCCTGGAGGAAGCTATAATGCAGGCGGAGCTTTTTCTCGCCAAACTTGAGGCTTTTGAGAAAGAACACCCGGTGGCTTGATTTTTTTTGTTGTTTATGTTATGCTAGCGTTCGTTAGAGTATTCTGCTCTGTGAGCAGATTTTTTATTAAAAATTGTGAAGATACGCAATATCGCCATTATCGCGCACGTTGACCATGGCAAAACCACGCTGGTGGATGCTTTGTTGCGTCAAAGCAACACCAAGCTTTCCAAAGAACAGTCCGGCCAGGCGGCCATCATGGACAGCAAGGATTTGGAGCGCGAACGCGGCATTACCATTTTTTCTAAAAATGCTTCCGTCGTTTGGAATGACGTTAAAATAAATATCATTGACACTCCAGGCCACGCCGATTTTGGAGGGGAAGTGGAGCGGGTTTTGAAAATGGCCGATGGCTGTTTGCTCTTGGTGGATGCCAAAGAGGGACCAATGCCGCAGACTCGTTTTGTGCTTAAAAAGGCTCTCGCTATGGGCCATCGCATCATCGTCGTTATCAATAAAATTGACAAATCAGACGCTCGCCCGCAGTACGCCCTTGATAAAACCTTTGACCTCTTTTTGGAGCTGGGCGCTTCCGATGATATCGCCAATTTTCCGGTTATTTACGCCGCCGCCAAGCAAGGCAAGGCCGGGCTGGCCCCCGATCTATCCGCGATGACCGATATCGCTCCTTTGTTTGAGGCTATTTTGAAATTTGTGCCGGAGCCGGCCGGCGACCCGTCTGCCCCTCTGCAGATGCTTACTGTTACTATCGCGCCGGATAACTTTAAGGGACGTTTGGCTACCGGCCGCATTTACAATGGCCGGCTAAAGGCCAATCAGGAAATCATGCACATCAGCCGCGCGGGCGAAATGAAAAAATATCGCCTGACATCGGTTTTTACTTTTCAGGGGCTGGATAAAGTGGAAACTAAAGAAGAGGTGGGCGCCGGCGACATCGTGACCATTGCCGGCATTCCCGATGTGACAATTGGCGAAACTATCGCCGATGTTGTAAACCCGTCTGCTCTCCCCGCTATCACCATTGATGAACCAACCGTGAAAATGACCTTTGCCGTCAACGATTCTCCTTTTGCCGGCCAAGAAGGAAAGTTTTCCACTTCGCGCCAGCTCCGCGAACGGTTATTTAAAGAATTGGAAACCGATGTCGCGCTCCGCGTTGTTGATGGAGCGGAAGGAAATTGGATTGTGTCCGGGCGCGGTGAACTTCACCTGGCGATTTTGATTGAACGCCTGCGCCGCGAGGGTTTTGAATTTCAGGTGTCCCAGCCGCAGGTAATTAACAAAGAATCGGCTGGCAAAATTTTGACTCCGCACGAACAAGTGTTTGTGGAAGCGCCCGATGACTACGCCGGCATCGTGATTCAAAAGCTCGGCGCGCGCCGCGGGCGGCTTCAAAATATGCGCGCGGCTGGCGGTATTACCTCGCTTGAATTTATTATTCCCACCCGCGGACTTTTTGGGTATCGCACTGAATTTCTTACGGACACTCGCGGCCTGGGCATCATTAACACTATTTTCTGGGGGTATGACGCCGACCCGGGCGGCTGGCATGAGCGCGATCAAGGTTCGCTGGTCGCTCATGAAACCGGCGTCTCAAATCTCTACGGTCTGTTGAATGTTCAAGATCGCGGTGTTTTGTTTATCGGTCCGGGCGTGGAAGTGTACAAAGGCCAGGTGGTCGGGCAGAATGCCCGCGGCGAAGATATTCGGGTGAATGTTTGCAAAGCCAAACAGCTTTCCAATATGCGCTCCAAGGGCGATGGTTCGGCCGAGCACTTCAACGCTCCGCAGACGATGGATTTGGAGGACGCACTTGAATATATTGGTTCAGATGAGTTTGTGGAGGTAACCCCAAAAAATATTCGTATCCGTAAAATGATATTGGATGAAGACGAGGCCAGACGAAAAGCCAAGGGAATACTCTAATAATTTTTTTGTCCTCAAATTTTCCGGCGCGGCGCCGGTTTTTTGTTGCTGAAAGGTTCAAAAAAGGGTATACTAGGCGCGTATTATGAGAATGTACCATCAGTCAACCCAAGCCGCTGACGATCGCTCCCGAATCCGATGGGTAGCGCTAGTCTTTTTATTGCTCGCCCTGTGGATTGCCGCCCGGCTATCCATATTGCAAATTTTCCAGCATAATTATTATGCTCTCTTCGCGCTTAACACCCATGAAATCTACCAGAAGCTTCACCCCGATCGAGGGCAAATTTATTTCAAAGACGCGCGCGCGGGAATTGAGTATCCCGCGGCGGTGAACAAGGAGTTTTTCATTGTTTACGCCAACCCGCGCGAAATTTCTCCGGAAGAAACGGCGACGACCAGCGCGCAGATTGCCGCCCGGCTCGGCCAAACTTCTGGGGAACAGCAGAGTACGTTCGCGAAATTATCCGATCATTCCGATTCGTATGCGGTGATTGCCAAAAAAGTTTTGCCGGAAGTTGCCGCTCGGTTGGAGGCGGCCAAACTCAAGGGCGTCTATACCGCTGGCGTGAGCATGCGCTACTACCCGGAAGGGCCGCTGGCGGCGTCTGTGCTGGGTTTTACTGGTTCTGACTCGGCCGGCAATATTACCGGACGTTATGGCATTGAAGGATATTGGGAAAAAAAATTGGCCGGCAAAGGCGGATTTACGATGGGCGAAAAAGGCGCGCTCGGCAGTTGGATATCGTTCGCTGATCGCACGATGGTGCCCTCAGAGAATGGCGCCGATCTGGTTTTAACGATTGATCGCGCCGTGGAAAGCGCCGCTTGCGAGCGGTTGCGCCAGGGCCTGAAAGATTATGGCGCTAAAAGCGCCGCTCTGGTGCTTATGAATTCTAAAACCGGGGCAGTTCTCGCTATGTGCAGTCTTCCGGATTTTGATCCGAATAATTATTCAAAAGTTAATGATTTAGCGGTTTATAATAACACCGCTATTTTTACGGCCTATGAGCCAGGGTCGGTTTTTAAAGCTTTTACCATGGGTGCCGGGCTTGATCTTGGCAAGATTTTCCCTAATACCACCTACACTGACCCGTGCGAGCGCGTTATTAACGGCCATCGCGTGCGCAACGCCATGCAGGCCTGCTATGGCGAGCAAACGATGACGCAAGTTTTGGAAAAGTCAATCAATACCGGCGCCGTGTGGGTGGAAGAAAAAGTGGGAGGCGAGCGCTTCCGGGAGTACATTGAGAAATTCGGATTCGGCGATAAGACTGGCATCGCCCTTAATACCGAGGTGGCGGGTGATGCCAAGTCTCTTCAAAAGAAGGGAGAAATTTTTGGCGCCAACGGTTCCTTTGGCCAGGGTCTTACCGCCACCCCGCTTCAAGTGGCCGCCGGCTATGCCGCCATTGCTAATGGCGGGAAGCTGATGAAACCATTCATTATTGATCAAGTGCGCTATCCGAGCGGCGAAAAGGAAATTACCGCGCCGATGGTGGCGGAGCAGGTCATTTCTGAACACGCCGCCAAGCTCTTGAGCGCCATGCTGGTTTCGGTCGTGGAAAATCACTACCAGACGGCAAAAATTGATACTTATTATGTCGCCGGCAAAACCGGCACGGCGCAGATTGCCGAACGCGGAGTATATAGCGCCAATCGCACCAATCATACGTTCGCCGGTTTTGCTCCGGCCTCTGACCCAGCACTCGTTTTAGTGGTAAAATATGAAGAGCCGGAGCGCCAGTGGGCGGAGCAGACCGCCTTGCCGGTTTTTAAAGACGTTTTGCAATTTGCGCTCAATTATTATGCCATACCCGGCGACCGTTAATATGCTGTCTACTTTATTGTATTTTTTTCTCAAAAAGTTTTCCGCCGCCGTCATCAGAAAATATCATCCGGCTGTGATTGGCATCACCGGGTCGGTCGGCAAGACCTCGGCCAAGGAAGCCATCCGGACGGTACTGGAGTCTCATTTTGACGTGCGCGCGAGCGCCAAGAATTATAATAATCAAGCGGGCGTGCCGCTTACCATTTTTGGCGCAACTAAAACCCCTGGACGTTCCGTCGCTGGCTGGATGAAGGTTTTTGCGAAAGCCCTCCGTTTGCTTGTCATTCGCGACGACCGCTATCCGAAAATGCTCATTTTGGAAATGGGCGCCGATCGCCCCGGTGATATTCAATATCTCACCGATATGGCGCCGTGCGCCGTGGGGGTGCTTACCGCCATTTCCCACGCGCATACGGAATTTTTCAAAACTATTAAAAAAATCGCCCAGGAAAAAAGGATTATCATTTCGCATCTCCGGCGCGACGGTTTCGCGGTGCTGAACTTTGACGATGAGCTGGTGATGGAAAATGCCGGCGTTACCAAGGCCGCAGTTTTAACCTATGGGCTGAAAGAAGGCGCGGCTATTCGGGCGACTGACGTGAATGTGCTTTTTGACGATTCTGGTTGGCGGCCGGTCGGTTTAAATTTTAAGGTGCATTATAAAGGGAATGTGGTGCCGGTTTTTTTGCCGGGCGCTTTGAGCGAGAGCTTTATCCCGGCCGCTCTCGCCGCCATCGCGGTGGGAAGTATTTTCGGCGTTAATTTGGTTTCTGCCGCCGAATCTTTGCGGCAGTTTGCCCCTTTGCCAGGGCATTTGCGTCTCATTCCTGGCATAAAAAATACGCTCATCATTGATGATACCTATAATTCCAGCCCGGCGGCGGCCAAAGCCGCTTTGGAAACGCTCGCGGGCATTCCCGCGCCGGCGGACGCCGAGCGCTGGGCGATTCTCGGAGATATGCTGGAGCTCGGACCGGAAACGGAAGCCGCGCATCGGGAAATCGGTTTCAAAGCGGCGGAGCTCGGCATTGATTGCCTCGTCACGGTGGGGGAAGCTTCAAAAATAACGGCCGCCGCCGCCCGCGAGGCCGGGTTAGACGAACACCGCATTACTCGTTTTGATAATTCAGTTGCCGCCGGTAAATTTTTACAAGAGCAGTTGGGCGAAGGCGACGTCATTTTAGTAAAAGGCTCGCAGGGTTCGCGCATGGAGAAAATTGTCAAAGAAGTGATGGCCGAGCCGCTTCGGGCCAAAGATTTTTTAGTCAGGCAAGAAGAGTATTGGTTAAAGAAATGACATACGTTAAACACGGCGAAAAAGTAGTATCGTTATTTAGCATTTGACATTTAGCGTTTAATGTTATTTTTGTGATTTTTTTTCAGATAATTTTGGTGTTGCTAGGAGCGGCGCTTTTCACTCTCGTTGTGTCGGCGATTATCGGCGTGCCTTTTTTGCCTACTCATCGCAAACAGGCGCGGGTGATGATGGAAATAGCGGCGCTCCGTCCCGGGATGCGCGCGGTTGATTTGGGCTCCGGCGCCGGCCGCCTGCTTTTTCTCGCCGCCGAGCGGGGAGCTGAAGCGGTTGGTTATGAGCTGAATCCGGTTTTATATTTCTGGACACTGCTGGCCATTAAACTAAAAGGCCTTTCCGGCCGCGTTTCGGCGCGCTGTCAGTCGCTCTATCAAGCCGACCTTTCCGAGGCCGATGTGGTGTTCGCTTTTTTGCTTCCTAGACCGATGAAAAAACTCGCGTCCAAACTTTTTACCGAACTTAAGCCCGGTGCCATCATTATTTCCTACGCGTTTTCCATTCCCGGCCACACGCCGGTAAAAAAAGAGCAGGGGATTTTTGTGTATAAGGTATAGCGGAAATGATTGACCTTTATATTTTTTTTTGTTATATTGTTTTCACTTTTATTGGCCTCATCGTCTAACGGTTAGGACATCGCCTTCTCAAGGCGAGAATAGGGGTTCGATTCCCCTTGAGGCTACCAGAAAAAAACATTTTGGATTTTCGGTAAAAATTTGGTTGGCGGCGCGTAACGCCGCCCACGG
>CAZHFX010000010.1:0-28815 GCA_964531745.1 uncultured Gammaproteobacteria bacterium | reverse complement strand
CTTGCTCTTACCCCAAAACTATGCTAAACTATTCCTAGTTTTTCCTCACACTCACAGCTTAATTTGCTTATTGCTTACTCTGCTTAATTTGCTGGTATATGCATATTTCCTGGCTTGGCCAAACCGCCATCAAACTTCAAACCAAATATCTTGACGAAGACGTCGTGCTCGTTATAGACGCCTACAAGCCCGCTACCGGCGACTTTCCCCGCAGCCTCTCCCCGAGCATCGCCTTGTTCTCTCGCGGCCTGGAGGGCAGTGTGGTGGCCACCGCGCAAAAACCCTTTATCTTAGATACTTTGGGTGAATGTGAAATCAAAGAAGTGATGATAACGAGCTACCCAGGCGAAGAGGGCAACCTCATCTTCAAAGTAAATGCCGAACAAATGAATCTGGTACACCTGGGCGCTCTGCACAAAAAACCCGACATGGCGGAGCTGGAAAAAATCGGCGCTGTGGATATACTTTTTGTGCCCGTGGGCGGCGGCGAACAATACCTTTCCCCCGAAGACGCCAGTGACCTAGTCACCGCGTTAGAGCCGCGCCTCGTCATCCCCATTGGTTACCATTGCGACAGCGACCCCAAAGCCAAACCGGTGGCCGACTTTATCAAAGAGCTGGGGTTAAAACCCGATACGACCGACAAAAAAATAATTATCAAGAAAAAAGATTTGCCGCAGGAAGACATGAAATTAATGATCTTGGAAAAAAATATCTAAAGCCTATGGCTCCGACCGCGCCATCATTCAAACACCTGGGCGGTTACAATCGTACCGCCCAAAAAATTATGTGGTTTGGCGTCTTCGCTCTCTCCCTAATAATCATTGTTCTGTGGGGGTGGGCGTTCACACTGCAAATTTCGCTAATCAACATAGCGAAATCGCCAGAAGGAACACTAATCAAAAAAACCAAAACCGATTGGGACCAAGCCTTCGCCACAAATAAAACAAAAATTAACCAGAAAGAAACGGCCAAACAAGAAATTGAAACCATTCTAAACCAAATCATAACAAACACCGCCGCCGCTACCACCACTCAAACAAACAGTTCAACACTTTTCCAAAAACCATAAAGCTATATGCCCGATAAGTTACCACTGCCCCTAGGAGGAGAGGTCGGAAAACTCTCGCCCACACCGATAGTTGACGAAATGCGCCAATCCTATCTGGAATACGCCATGAGCGTCATTATTTCGCGCGCGCTCCCCGATGTTCGCGACGGCCTGAAACCGGTGCACCGCCGCATTCTCTACGCCATGGGTTCTTTGGGCCTGCGCCACAGCGCTCGTTTCCGCAAATCCGCGCACGTAGTCGGTGAGGTGATGGCCAAATACCACCCCCACGGCGACTCTTCCATCTACGAAGCTATGGTGCGTATGGCGCAAGAATTTTCCATGCGCCATCAGCTCGTAGACGGCCAGGGCAACTTTGGCTCCATGGATGGCGACTCCGCCGCCGCCATGCGCTATACCGAGGCCCGCCTCAAAGCCATTGCCGAAGAGCTTTTATACGACATTGAAAAAAACACCGTTAATTTCATCCCCACCTACGACGGTTCGCACCAAGAGCCGACCGTGCTCCCCACCAAACTCCCCAACCTGCTCCTAAACGGCACCATGGGCATCGCGGTCGGTATGGCCACTTCCATTGCCCCGCACAACCTGCGCGAGCTGTGTGACGCCATTGCCCAGCTGATTGACCACCCCAAAACTTCCATTGAAGAAATTTGCCAAATCGTCCAGGGCCCGGATTTCCCCACCGGCGGCATTATCTACAACAAAAAAGATATCGCCTCCGCCTACGCCACCGGCAAAGGCGGCGTGGTGATGCGCGCCAAAGCGGAAATTAATGAAGCCAAAAACGGCTCGTTCCAAATTATCGTCAGCGAAGTCCCCTACCAGGTAAACAAAGCCGAGCTGATAGAAAAAATCGCCGACCTCGTACAAGAAAAAAAGATTGAAGGCATCAAAGACCTGCGCGATGAATCCAACAAAGATGGCGTGCGCGTGGTGATTGAGCTCAAAAAAGATTCCTACCCGAAAAAAATCTTAAACCAGCTCTTCAACCTCACTGCCCTCCAAACCACCTTCCACTTCAACATGCTGGCGCTGGTGGACGGCATCCAGCCGCGCATTTTAAATATTAAAAATGTTTTGGAAGAATTCATCAAACACCGCCAGGTGGTCATTCGCCGCCGCACCGAGTTTGACCTGAACAAAGCCCAAGAACGCGCCCATATTTTAGAGGGCCTCAAAATGGCGCTAGACAAAATAGACTTGGTCATCAAAACCATCCGCGCTTCCAACGATAAAGACGAAGCCAAAATAAACTTGATGAACAAATTCAAATTCTCCGACCGTCAAGCCACGGCCATTTTGGAAATGAAGCTCCAGCAATTGGCCAACCTGGAGGCGCAGAAAATTGAAGACGAACTTAAAGAAAAGAAACTCCTCATCAAAGAATTAGAATCAATTTTGGCCTCGGAAACCAAAATCCTCGGCATTGTCAAAACCGAAACCAAAGAAATCCGAGAAAAATATGGTGAAGACCGGCGCACCCAAATTATCGCGCATGGTGTGAAAGAGTTCACCACCGAAGATCTTATCCCCAATGAACCCACGGTAGTAATGATGACGACCGATGGCTACATCAAACGTCTGCCTCCAGACACTTTCAAACAGCAAGCCCGTGGCGGCAAAGGCGTCATCGGCGCCACCACCAAAGACGAAGACTCCGTGGACAAGCTAATATCCACCAACACGCACGACAATATGCTGTTCTTCACCAATCGCAGCCGCTGTTTCCAGCTTATGGCCTATGATATCCCCCAGGGCAGCCGCACCGCCAAAGGCCAGGCTTTGGTAAACTTCTTGCAGTTGGCCCCCAATGAAAAAGTATCAGCGGTATTGCCCATGAGCGACGTCGGCGATTACAAATTTTTGGTCATGGCCACTACCAAAGGCAATATCAAAAAATGCGCCATTGAAGACTTTGCCAACGTGCGCCGGAGCGGCCTCATCTCCATGAAATTAAAACTGGACGATAATTTGGAGTGGGTAATGCCGAGCAACGGCAACGAAGAAATTATGATTGCCACCAAAGGCGGCCAAGCGATTCGTTTCCGTGAAAAAGATGTGCGCCCCATGGGCCGCACCGCCAGCGGCGTGCGCGGTATGAGATTGCGTTCCAACGACGAAGTGATCGCCATGGATATCGTGAATCCTAAAGACACCAAACTAGAGTTTATCACCATCGGCGAAAATGGCGTGGGCAAACGTACCACCTTGTCGGAATACAAAGTACAAGGACGTGGTGGCAGTGGCATCAAAACTGCCGACATCACCGCCAAAACCGGCAACTTGATCTACGCGCGCGTGGTCAATCCAGAAATTGTAAACATCCAAGACCTCATGATGATCTCGGCCAAAGGCCAAACCATCCGCCTGCCCTTTGCGGAAGTCAAAACTTCCGGCCGCAATACCCAGGGCGTGCGCCTCATGCGCTTCAAAGAAGAAGGCGACAAGGTCGCCGGAGTAACGATAATTTAAAACAAGCTCAATCGTTTGATGCTGTTTTTCGCTTTTTCTCGCCCAACTTCCGACGCATAACACGCCAACTCACTGCCACCATTCATATAATCAAATTACTTCTTTCACCTTCTTCACAATTGCGGGGGCGTCAATTTCTTCATACGCCAGCAGTTCCGCCGGCTGGCCGCTCCGCGGCAGGCGCCTCACCGCCAAAGTCGCTACCAACGTCTTTAATTCTTTATTCTTTATTCTTAATTCTTCAATAGCCGACGCCACTGCTTCGCCCAAACCGCCTTCGGCATAGTGATCTTCCACCGTAATAACGGCCTTGGTCTCCCACGCCGCCGAAAGAAGAGCGGACGCGTCAAGCGGTTTGATGCTGTACAAATCAATCACTCTAATAAAAATATTTTCTTTTTTCAAAATTTCATAAGCCTCTAGCGCCTCAAACAGCGTGACCCCAGCGCCAATCACCGTGGCCGCGTCCTGCGGGCTGGATCGCAAAATTTTGCTACCGCCGATCGGAAAAGTTTCTTCCGGCTTATAAATCACCGGCGTGTCTTGGCGCGTGGTGCGGATATAGACGTTGCCCGCGTGTTTCGCCGCTTCTTCCGCCAATTTACCGGTGGAAACGGCATCCGCCGGATACAAAACCACACTGCCCAATTGAGCGCGAAACAAACTTATATCTTCCAGCGCCATCTGCGAGGCTCCGTCTTCGCCAATGGATACCCCGGCATGAGAACCGACGAATTTTATGTTGCTGTTGGAATACTGGCTCATGCGAATTTGGTCGGCCGCGCGCGTAAAGAAGGCGGCGAAAGTAGACACAAATGGAATTTTCCCCCGAGCAGACAAGCCGATCGCCGCTCCGACCATATTTTGCTCCGCGATATACATTTCAAAAAACCGCTCCGGATGCGCTTTCTTAAAAATCTCCGCGTAAGTGGAATTGCTCACTTCGGCATCTAGCGCGACCAGCCCGGGATGACGCGAAAAAACACTGGCCAAAACCTGTCCATAGGCCTTCCGGGTAGAAACTTTTTCACCCAGCGCGTATACCGGATCCGGCGCCGGTTTAACTGCCGGCTCGTGCGGCGGCTTAGTCGCCGGAGATTTAAAAATCACGCCGCGCAAGGCCAGCGCCACGTCGCGGAGGCCGTCTATCGCTTCTTCCATTCCATCTTCAGACAGAGTTTTTCCGTGCCAGCCTTCTTTATTTTCAATAAACTTAACCCCTTTGCCTTTAACTGTCCGGGCGATAATCATTACCGGCCGCCGCCGCTCGCGGAGCGCTTGGGCGTAGCCTCTAATAATTTTTTTAATGTTATGGCCATCTATGACAATCGCCTTCCAGCCAAACGCCTCAACGCGGCGGGCGTATTCTTTCAGGCGATGCCCATACATTGTTTCCCCGCGCTGTCCCAGACGATTCGCGTCAAGAATACCTACTAGGCTATGCAATTTGTAATGCGCCGCGAGCTGAATCGCCTCCCACACCGAGCCTTCGGCCATTTCGCTGTCGCCCAAAAGCACAAAAGTTTTATAGGAAACCTTATCCAGACGTTCTGCGTTGAGCGCCAGGCCCACGCCAATAGACAGACCCTGCCCGAGCGCGCCGGTGGCCGCCTCGGTATACGGAAAAACCATCGCCGGGTGCCCTTCTAGGCGACTGCCGAACTTCCGGAGCGTCAAAAGCTCCTGTTCGGGAATGCCGTGCGCCAAAGCGTAGAGCGCGTAGAGCAAAGGCGCGGCGTGGCCTTTGGAAAAAATCAATCTATCATTATGCGGGTTGCCGGGCTCATGAATGTCGGCCGTAAAAAAACCGCCGTACAAAAGTACGGTCAGCAAATCTGCCGCCGAGAGCGACGACGATAGATGCCCGCTACCGGCGGCCGTGGTGGAACGAATAATCCAATAACGAACCAGCTTGGCCAGTTGCTTTAATTTTTTTACAGTAATATGCATAGTTTATTCATTTTCTCAAAAAAGTATACAGCGCCCGCGCTCCCGCTTCCAGATTATGTATTGTATCACCAAAGGAAAAACGAACATACCCGTCTTGCCCAAAAGCCGCTCCCGGCGCCAGCGCAACGCCAGCCTGATCGAGCAAACGCTCGCAAAAAACTGCCGAATTTTGCTCATCAACTCCCAATGCCTTAAGCGAAACAAAGAGATAGAGGCTGGCCGGAGGCGACGGCGGCGCCGGTTGAAAGGCTGAGGCGAGCGCATTGACGAGAGCGTTTCGCCGCCTCTGCATCTCCGCGCGCAGATTGCTAGCCAAAACCTCCGCCTGCCGGAACGCCGCCAGAGCCGCCCATTGGCTGATACTGGCAGTGCCGCTGGTGCTCTGGCTTTGAATAGTAGTTAAAATATCTATTATCTCCTTGGGCCCAAACACCAGCCCCACTCTCCAGCCCGTCATCGCAAAATGTTTTGAACAGCTCTCTACGACCACCACCCGATCTTGATATTCAGTAAAAGAACCGCTGGAAATAAACTCGTTATTATCATAAACCAGACCGCTGTATACTTCGTCCGATATCACTAACAAATCGTGTGCTTCGGCAAAAGCCAGAATGTCTTTGAGTTCCGATCGGTTATAGAGCGCGCCCGTCGGGTTGGTGGCATTGTTTATGATAACAATTTTTGTCCGCGGCGATACTAATTTCTCCAATGCGTTAACCGTCACTTTCCAACCGCTTGTTTCCATCGTAGAAACAATTTTCGGCAACCCGCCAAAAATTCTTACCAGGCTCGGATATGATACCCAATATGGCGCCGCCAGCAAAACTTCATCGCCCGGGTTGAGCAACGCTTGAAACAGGGCGTACAAACCAAATTTTCCGCCGCACGTTATCAAACACTGTTCTAGACGGTACTCCGTCTGACTTTTCAAATTCATCCACTCAACCGCCGCCGACCTCAGCTCCGGTATGCCGGCGACCGGCGGATACTGCGTCTTTCCCTCGCGCATTGCCTTGAGCACAGCTTCAATCACCGCTTCCGGCGCCGGCATGATTGGCTCGCCGGCGTTCAAATTATAAACCCGCTCCCCGGCCGCTTTTTTCTTTAAAACCAAACTGTTTATCGTTAACGTCGCGGACGATTCAACGCGCGCCAGATGAGCAAACTGCATAGTTCTTTAATAATAGCAAAATTTAGAACTTTTCACAAACAAAAATCCACCTGCCGGTGGAAAATTTTTGTGTCCTCGGCGCGAATCGAACGCGCATTGCCAGCTTCGGAGGCTAGTGTCATATCCATTAGACCACGAGGACAAATTTTAAAACCACCGTCGCATTTTCCGCAAAACCTGATACAGCTTATACCGCCAAGGGGAAATGATCAAGTCAAATGTCCCTAGGGCTTCGCGCGTTCCTCCGCCAAATCCGAGCTTAAACCTTGTCACTCCGGCGTACTGATGCTTAGCGTCATAACAATACCCGTTGTCTTCTTCGCCAAAACGACAACGCGGCGCGATTCCAAAAAAATCATACCGGCTGTACCCTAAACGTTTTGCCAACTGTATGCCCTCCCACTGTAACAAGTAAGGCGCCATCCATCGGTGATAATTATAATCTGACGCTCCAAATAAATAAGTAAATACTTTTCCAAAACCGACAAACAAACCCGTCGCCACCGGTTGGCCATCCGCCCACGCCGTGAGCTGGCGGCTGAACGGCGACCAAAAAATACGTTCATAATGCTTTTTATCGTGCAGACGGAAACCATCGCGCTCTCCGGTAATTCGCAGTAAACGCCAAAAAATGTCCCAGTTTTTCTCCTCGCGCGCCGTAACGCCTTTTTTCTCCGCCAAGCGGATGTTATAGCGAGTCTTCTGGCGCATCCCGTTCAAAATTTCTTCCGGAGTTTTTTCAATATCTAAAATAGTCGTCGCGCGCGGATTCACGTCCGATATTTTTTTTATCTGATATTTGATATTTGGTATTTTATTTTCAGCCGGCTCCACTCGCCAAAATAAAAAATGGCGCTCTCTAAAATAATCAAAAAAGGCTCCGTAAACATCCGCTTCGCGGCCTGCTATCACCGGACCTTTTGGAGAAAATAAATAAGTGAAGCCAAAAGGCAATTTCACGGCCACGACCAGCGCTTGAGAAAAAATTTTGCCATCCTCCACTGCTTGCAGAAGCTCCACATCTTTTTCTTCCTCCGCCAAAAGCCGCCCCCACATCATTGACTGGGCAAAAGAAACGTTAGACTGTTCCAACAGCCAACTATCCCATTTTGAAAATGTACTGCAACAAATTTCCATACTATAATTGCGCCGCCATATACGCCGCGACAATGGCGGCCGTTTCAGCGCGAAGCACAGTAGGGCCAAGCGAGCGCACTAAGAGGCCTTTCTTTTCGGCCAATTCATGCTCGCGTCCGCTCCACCCGCCCTCGGGGCCGATAAAAATGGCCGCCTCTTTCAGAGATCGCGCTTCAGCCGGCGCAAATTGTTTAGTGGTAAAATCAAAAAAGAAAGCCTGTCCGCTCACCGCTTCAAACGCTTTTTCCAAAGACATCGGCTCATGAATCTTCAACAAAATACCCCGATGCGATTGTTCCGCGGCTTCGCACGCGATTTTTTCTAAACGCTCGCGATTGAAACCGAGCTTCACCGTGCGCTCGGTGATGAGCGGCACAATTTCCGTCACTCCGGCTTCCGTGGCTTTAGCGACTACCCATTCAAAACTATCCCGTTTCAAAACAGCACAATACAAAATTACCCGCCGCTTGGCTACTGCCCGGTTCTCCGCTCGGCTCCTTACCTGAAATACCGCCTCTTTAGGCGACAAATCTACCAGCTTCACTGTCGCTTCGTTGCCGTCGCCGTCACCCAAGACGATCTCTTCACCCAGCTCTAGTTTGAGCACGTCGCGCAGTTGGTGAATTAGGCCGCGCTCTGACACCGAAACAGATTCTTCGGCCAAGGCAAGATGAGGGATGATAAAGTGGTGCATAGTGCTTGGCAGTGTACCAAGTGTTGGTTGCTTGGTCAAACAGGGCGGGTCCTTGCCAAAACCCCTTACTTGTGCTACACTATCACCACATATTATAGCATCAACAGTTAAAATTCGGTGTTTAAAATTTATAATTTAGTATTTCAACCATATGGGTCTCCCCGGTCATCGTCGCACCTCTGGTGATAAACGCCGCCGCCGCACGCATGTTGCGCTCGCTGAAATGAGCGTCAACAAGTGCCCTAAGTGCCAACACCCCGTGCGCCCGCATCGCGCTTGCGCTTTTTGCGGCACCTATCGCGGTCGTCAGGTCATCAAAGTAAAAGCTAAATAACCAACAACATGCCCAATCGCCATTTAGCACGATCTGTTGCCATGCAAACCTTGTTTGAATGGGATTTTCGCGGCACTCCAACGGCCGCTCTCCCGGCGATTGTAGAACACAATCTAGAAGAATTCGCCCCGGGCCTGGATGACCGGGCTTTTACCAAAAAACTGGCTGACGGAGTGATTGATCATCTGCCGGAGATAGACAAACTCATCGGGCAATACGCTCCGAGCTGGCCTATCAACCAAATTACGCTGGTGGACCGCAATATTCTGCGCATTGGCGTCTACGAACTAAAATTTTCCAGTGAAGTGCCGCCCAAAGTGGCCATCAACGAAGCCATTGAGCTCGCTAAAACCTTTGGTGGCGCCGCCTCGGGCAAATTTGTGAATGGCGTCTTGGGTTCTATGTACAATGATCTTATAAAAAAAGATAGCCCGACTCCCCAAACAGAGCCCACCGCTTAAACCTATGCCAAAATCTTCTATTCTCAATTTGCCGGAAGTGCAAGAAAAAAATTTCCCGGCCCTGGAAAAAAAACTGGGTATTGTTTTTAAAAATCAAGAATATCTTGTTCAGGCTTTTGTACATCGTTCCTACTTGAACGAGCATCACGACTTTCCGCTGGGGCAAAATGAACGGTTGGAATTTCTAGGTGACGCGGTTTTGGAACTTGTCGTAACCGAATTTTTGTTTGAAGAGTACGGCAACCCGGAAGGAGAGCTCACCAACTGGCGCGCGGCGCTGGTGAACGCTGTCATTCTCTCCAGCATCGCCTACGAAATCGGCATGGAGCCGTTTCTTTTCTTGAGCCATGGCGAGGCCAAAGACGCCGGCACCAAGGCGCGCGACTACATTATGGCCAACGGTATTGAAGCGCTCATTGGCGCCATTTATCTGGACCAGGGCTATACAATTGCTAAACAATTTATCACTCGCTGGGTCTTGACAAGACTGCCCTATGTGTTGGAAAATGGGCTGTGGATTGACGCGAAAAGCCGTTTTCAAGAATCCGCCCAAGAATTGCTGGGCGTCACCCCCACCTACCGTGTGCTGGAAGAATCCGGTCCCGACCACGATAAAATATTTAAGGTCGGCGCCTATTTGGACAAAGAGCTGGTGGCTAGCGGTACCGGCAGCAGTAAGCAGGAGGCCCAAACCGATGCGGCCGAAGCGGCCATCAAAGTCAAAGGTTGGAAAGGGCCAAAAATTGATATCATCAAACGAAAACCCGGGGACTCATTGTAAACGCAAAAATTGCCTTACGCGCAAAAAAACTAGGGCTGGTAGCTCAGCTGGTAGAGCAGATCGCTCTTAACGATAAGGTCCTGGGTTCGATCCCCAGCCAGCCCACCAAAAAATCTAAACGGAACATGCTGCCTCTATATTTCAACGGATAGAATATCAGGCTTCGAACCTGAAGATGGGGGTTCGATTCCCTCTGGAGGCACTTAACGAGATACAGCGCGCCACACTGTATTTTTTTATTTATGATAATCTGCCTTGCGGACCGTAGCTCTAAAAAAACGAAGGCCTGTGTATAACTTCCTTAAAATCTATTTATTTATTTGCCGAATACCTATATACTAATGATAGGTCGAGAGAAATTTTTTACAGCCATGCTCGTCTTGTAAAAATTTCTTCTAAAAAGATTTTTTCTCGCGTTCGCGAGGTTAGAAAAAATATTTCCCATCCTTATGCCGGCATCGCCGACATAGAATAAGAGAGGAGGTGCCCTACTATGGCCAAGAAAAAGAAAGCAAAAAAGAAAGGTGGTAAGAAAAAGAAGAAATAACGATCTTTCTTCATAGCCCCGCGCCTCTTTGGCGCGGGGTTTTTGTTATAAAAAGACAGATTGTTTCGGCCCCTCATATTTCGCGCCGGCGAAAACATCCACTCGGCCATACACACCGTCATACCCGGGAGTGGGAATCACCTTATTTTCTCGGACATTTTGAATGCCGAGCGCGATATTTTTGCTACTAGCCGCGGCTTCAATTTTTACGCTGTCAGCCTGAAGTAAAATGTAAAATTCACTGCCGAGCGCGGACAGAAGACGAGCATACTCCGCCGCCACTTTCTTGCTCCCCACGCCCACGTCAAAACTAGCCGCGATAATTTCCCGGAGCGGCACAATATATTTGTGCGGAATAAATTTTTTCGGAATCTCTGCCCGGTCGGCTAGTTCATCTACCCGATACAAAACACCGATTGTTAATTTCTTTTTACATTTCGGACAAATGCCTTTCACTCGTTTCGTTTGCTCCGGGGATAGGCTCACGCCGCAATCGCGGTGACCATCAAAATGATACATCCCCTCTTCCGGATAAAATTCTATCGTGTACAAAAACTTTTTCCGGTCGCCTTCTTTCAAAATCCGCCGAATTTCGGCGTACGTAATTTCTTTTTCACTTTCAAAACCAAACACATTAGCCTCACGCCCCAAGTTCGGCAGGCTGTGCGCGTCGGAATTGGAGATCAAAGTGATGTTGTCCAGTGCGCTTAGCCGCCGATTCATGGTTGGGTCGCTGGACAGGCCGGTTTCAATGGCAAAAATTTTGGGAGTCAGATCTTCAAAACACTCTTCCAAGCTATTGTAGCCGGATTTTGAGCCAAAAACCGCAAACCAGGGCGTCCAAGCGTGCGCCGGTATCACCATCATAGCCGGGTCAATGGCCTTACAGATAGTAACAATCTCTTTGGCGGGAATACCCATGATCGGACGGCCATCAGAGTGAATATTAGCTCCGCGCCCTTCCAACGCCTGGTTGAATTGCCGGGCCGCGGCTAAACTAGGGGCATAAATAAGCAAATGCAGACGCCGGGTGGCGTCTTTATGCTTGTATACTACAGATATTTCGGTGCCGAGTATAAACCATGTTTTATTCGCTCCCCTCTCCTCCGCAGAGGAGAGGGCTGGGGAGAGGTCTCGTCGCAAACGAAACAACCCGCTCTTTCCAACCTCCTCAAGCTCATTCTCAATATTTTTAAACCACAACGGGTGAGTAAAATCTCCCGTGGAAACAATCTGAATTCCTTTTTGTTCACAGGCTTTAGCGATAGCGGGCAATTCCAACTCTTTGGAACAAGCCCGGGCATATTTGGAGTGAATGTGAAGATCGGTAATCTGTTCAATCATATCAAATATGTTTTCCACGCTTCCGGAAACTCAATTGTCACCACTTTTTCCCCATCTCCTGTCGCCGTCATGAACGAGAGCGCGGTCGCCGCGAGCGCGAGCGACTTGTCCGGGAGCGGCTCCGGGGCCCCGTACTTCACATCACCCACTATCGGGCACCCTATTGCCGAAAGCTGAGCGCGAATCTGGTGCGACCGGCCCGTGCCGAGTTTTATTTTCAATAAAGAAAATTTACCATTACTTTTCACCACCTCGTAAAACAATTCCGCCCGTTGCCAATCCCCGCTTGGGCGGGGTAGGGGTGGGTTGGCTAAAACTTTAACTTTATTATTCTTTTCTTCTTTCTGTAAAAAATGTACCAGCTCACCTCGCTCTTTTTTTGGCTTGCCCACTACCAGAGCGTGATATATCTTTTCCACCTCATGCGCCCGAAACTGTTCCGACAAGCGCGACGCCCCTTTGGAAGTTTTGGAAAAAAGGATAATGCCCTGAACTGGACGATCCAACCGGTGAATGAGCCCTAGAAACACTTTGCCGAGTTTATGATATTTCGTTTTCAAATAATACTTCACTTCGTCCATCAATGTACTATCTCCCGTGTCATCTCCTTGTACCAAAACCCCCGCCGGTTTGTATACCGCGATTAAATGGTTATCTTCATAAAGTACTTTCAAATCCACAAACAATTACTTAGGCGCTCCATCTAGCAAATATCCCGCACGGCAATAATCGCCCGCTTCCCGCTTCCGCGATCGTCAATTCGCCAATCTCAACCTCGCCGCCATATTCTTTAAGTAAATCGCCCAAAGAATTTTTATAAGCGAGCGCCGAATAACCGGAAGCATAGCCATTAACCAAAAAAAACAACGGTTCCGAAGTTAAAACCTGTTTGCACAAATCCAGAAGAGGCAAAAAACTGTCCTCAATTTTCCACAATTCTTTATTGGGTCCGTGCCCGAAAGCGGGCGGGTCTAAAATAATACCATCGTATTTGTGCCCGCGCTTAATTTCTCGTTTCACAAACGCCGTCGCATCATCCAAAATCCAACGCACTGGCTTATCTTTTAAGCCTGAAAGCTCGGCATTATCTCGTGCCCATCCTATTGCCACTTTAGAGCCATCCACATGCACCACCTCGGCCCCGGCCTTGGCCGCCGCCAGACTCGCTCCTCCGGTATAACCAAACAGGTTGAGCACGTTCACCGAGCGTTTCGTGTTTTGGACAAGTTCTTCAGCCCACTGCCAGTTGCCAAGCTGTTCCGGGAACAAGCCAGTGTGCTTAAACGCTGATAATTTAATCCAAAACTTCAGCCCGCCGAGCTCAATTGCCCAGCGTTCCGGTACACTGCCCCGAGTACTCCACGAAGCATCGGTGCTGGAACGTGTAAAATAGGCGTTCGCCTTCTGCCACTCCTTCGCGGGCAGGTGTTTACGCCATAAGGCTTGCGGATCAGGCCGCGCGATTACGATCTCGCCGTAGCGCTCCAGCTTCTCCCCGTCGCCGCTGTCCAAAAGTTCGTAATTGACGCTTGGTTTTGTTTCTAAAATTGAGTAGTTCATATCCTCGTTTCTCCCACATACTCAATCTCGCTCTCCTCGGTTCGTTTCAGCCCTTCGCCACTCGTCATTTGCTCATAGGTTTGTGCCACCAGCCCGGGCATTCGGCCGATTAAAAACAAACCTTGCATTATCTCCGGCGTGAAACCCATCTCAAGGAGTATCGCCGCCATCGCGCCGTCAATGTTTATCGGCAATGGTTTGGAAGACAGCGCACTTAAAGCCTTGCCAAATCGCTCCGCAAACTCGCAATATCGCCCATAAAATTTATTTCCCCGCGCTAATTCAAAAAGCGCGGCCGCCCGTTCATCAACAGCCAGCACCTTGTGGCCAAACCCGGGCACGCGAACTTTTTCTGCTTTTAATTTTTTAACCAAACCAACGGCATCTTTTTCCGTAAAATGCTGTTTAAAAAAATTTGCCGCCCCTTCAATAGCCCCGCCATGCAAATCGCCCAGCGCCAAAACGCCGGCCGCGACCGCGGTGTGCAGGCTGTTGCCGGTGGAAACCACTGTGCGCGCCACCGTCGCCGAAGGAGCCCCCGCTCCGTGATCAATGGAAGCGATAAAAAGCGCGTTGAGCATTTTAATTTCCCGCTCGGCCGGCAAAGTTCCTTTTAACAGAAAAAAAATTGTTTCCACGAAACTTTTATCCCGAATTAAATCAACTAATTTTTGTCCGCGGATAATCTCGCCTCCGTCAGCAATTTTTGTTAACGCCGTCTTCCATTTCATACAATAAAATTAAAATAATTTTAACGATCATAGTAGCGCTCGCGCCGCCGGTTCCACCGCAGACTCAAGTATACAATAAGCGCGATGCCAAAAATAATCAGAAGCCGCTTCGGGTCATTATTTTTTGACAGTTTGTTCCACCAGGGCGCAAGCTTGTCGGCAACCGGCTTCGCCTTGGCTAGCGCCGCCTTGCCTTGATCATAAATTTGCCGGCCCTGGCTCACGACATGGCGGCCTTGATCAACAATATCTTTGGTGGCGGTATAAGCCTTGTTGATGGTGGCGGCGGTAGTAGTCACCGTCTGAATCGCGCCCCGAGCGGCTTCCAGCGCGGCCCGATTTTTGGCGAACAAATCATCCGCTGGAGCGATCGCAGATGATGTTAAAGGTTGGTCGTCCGTAACAACGGCTATTTTCTCGCCCAAAACTTTTGGCGCCACCATGGCCAGACTATTCCCTCTTTTTTCAATATTCACTACAGTTGATCCGAGGGAACTGCCGGCGGCCGCCGCCTCCCCCATTGGCGAAGTTGCGCCGGGAACATCCGCGGAGGCAGTAGGAACAATTTCTACTCCCGGAGCAATAACCAGCGGCAAACCAGGCTGACTGTTGTTGCCGTCAATAGTAATAGTCAGCGTCCTCCCCTCCTCATCAACCGCTTGAGCGCTCACAAAACGAGCGCTAATCACATGCCGGCCTTCATTTGGCCGCCACAACACTCGTATCTGCTCCGCCTGTTCCTTGGCCAAACCTTTCACTGCCACAGTATCAATTTGCTTGTCATTATCATAAAAGGCCACTGTGCCATTGAGTTCCTGGTATTCATTGTTAAAAATTACCGTATAAAGCCGCACTGTATCCTTCGCGGAGAATGTCGTTTGCGAAAACCAAATGCCGGTAGACGGCACAAAACCCGCCGTCGCGGCCAGAGTCACTGTTGGTAGCAAGACCAAGGCGGCGGCCATTGTCATTCTGAACGCAGTGAAGAATCCCTTAAACTGTGAAAGGGATCCTTCGCTTCGCTCAGGATGACAACCGCGATACTTCTTACGCATATGGCTGTACCAATTGTACCAAGTCCTCGTACCTTTCGGCAATTTTAACGCCGACAGCGGACAACGCCGCTTCTTTCTCGGCCGCGCTTTGTCCGCGCGCCACAATCGCTCCGGCGTGCCCGACGTTCATCCCTTCGGGGAAAACATTGGCGAATTTACCGCCGATATAAATGGCAAGCGGTTTGGTAAATTCTCCATTTTTAATTAAATCAACAATTTCAAACTCATAACTGCCGCCATGCTCGCCGAATATCATTACCGCTTTGGTGGACGGGTCGGCTTCAAACAGCCGGAGTAAATCCGCGTAAGTAGTACCCATCAAAAGATCGCCGCCGACATGCACTGCGGCGCTCTGACCAAGGCCGGCTTTCCTAACCTGCCATGACACTTCGTTGGTCATGCCGCCGGAGCGCGAAATAATGCCAATTGACCCGGGCTGAAAAATTTCATTGACCAAGGGGCCGCCCACCACGCCGATCCGGCCCACGCCCGGAACAATAAACCCGAGCGAGCTCGGCCCAATGACGCGAATATTTTTTTCTTTGGCCATGGCCAGACAATAAGCTATGTCTTTGATCGGAATACGCTCTACGATAATATTGATCAGTGGAATTCCGGCGTCAATGGCTTCCAAAATTGCCGCTTTCGCCGCAAATGGCGGCACATACACCGCGTTCACATTCACTTCCGGGAACTCCGCGAGCGCCTCCTTAACTGAATTAAAAACTGGCCGGCCTTCCACCTCTTGCCCGCCCTTTTTTGGCGTCACCCCGCAGACCACCTGGGTGTGATAATCACTCATGGCCTTCACCGCCTTCTGCCCCTCCTTGCCGGTGATGCCCTGAATGAGAACTTTGGTTTTCTCTGACAATAAAATTCCCATATTATTTAACTAACTTCGCCAAAATTCCTGCTGTTTCACTCATGGACTTCTCTTTGCCAAAAAACTGTACGGTAAGCCCGTTACGCTCGGCGCATTCTTTCATAACACGCATACCCTCTTTTTCAAACGGTCCGGCCCGACGCACCACGATCGGATACTTTGGTTTTACTTCGTCCAAAGCGTCCACTATACCTTGAAACGTTTCGGCGATATTGGTAAAGTTGGCCACACCCCCCGCAATCCACAAGCCGCGCAACCCGGACTTGGACAAGACAATTTTTGCCAACTTCGCCACCTTCTCTCGCGGCGGGTTGCCCGAATATTCGGTATAGTTTGCCGGCTTGAGACCGGCTTTGATAAGCGCGTCCATATTGGCGATGCTCGCCCCGCCGCCGGAAAACAAAATCGCGATGTCGCCATCAAGCTCAATATATTTCCCGGCCGTACCGCGATAATACCCTTCGCCCTCATCAATTTTTTTCACCGCCACCTCGCGCTCGGTCGGAAGACGCCCCATCATGGTACGCGGCTCCAAATTTTTCCATTCTTCATGACGATAAAAGGCGTCTTCATCAATAGCAATCTTCGCGTCCGCCGCCGCCCACCGGCCATCGGCCGTCTTCACGAGCGGATTCACCTCCACTTGCCGAGTATCTTCAGTTAAAAAACACTCCCACAATTTTTGAAAGATGCCTCCTAGCCCGTTGTCATCCTGAGCGCCAGCGCCCGCCCGCCACGACTTGCCGTCGGGCATGTCGGGCAGGAAGGATCCCTGTCCGTTTGGTAATTGCGACAGAGATTCTTCACTTCGCTTTGCTTCGTTCAGAATGACAATTGGCTGGCGGATATCAAGTGGAAACTTTTGTATCTTCTCCGGGGCCACTTCCTCAATATCGCCGCCGCCAGCTTCCGAGTAGATCAACATCGGCTGTTTGGTCGTCGTGTCATAGACAATGGACAGATAATGTTCCTCGACAATATTTAATTTTTCTTCAATTAAAACCGCCGCCACATATTGCCCGCGAATATTTGTGGCGAAAAGCTCCGCGCATGCTTTTGCCACTTCATCTGCGCTGGCACAAAATTTAATTCCATTGTTTTTACCGCGCTTGCCAGATAACACCTGCGCCTTCACTACCACATCTTTTTTCTCCAAACCGGCGTACGCCCCAAAAAAATCATCGCCGCGCCTGACTACCGCGCCTTTCGGTGTTGTAATTCCGTGTTTTACCAATAATTGTTTCCCTTCAAACTCGTAGAGATTCATAACGCTTAGCTTAAAAATCCATTCTAAACTCTTTGCCATAATCTCTAAATCCCAACCCTTCATACCATTTATGCACCTCGGGACGAGTATGGCGACTGGTGGCAATAAGCCGGCTGCACCCGCGCGCCTTGGCTTCCTCAACAACAGCCTTTACCAACTGCGAACCAACGCCGCGGCTCCGGAAAATTTCTTCAACGAACACATCCTCAAGCAACCCATAAGGTCCTCGCCCCAAATCATTAAAAATGACATACAGATACGCCCGACCGAACACCCGGCCGTTTTCTTCAGCCACTATTTTTACCGCGTAACCATCTTTTTTTATTTCTTTTTTTATTTCCATATTACACCAAATATTCCTCAAACGCCTCGGATAATTTTCCCTCGCTTAAGCCCCCGCGCTCGCGCTCAAAATCATAGCCAATCAACGCGCGGCCAGCAGCCGCTTTTTCAATATCGCGCGCTGGTTCGCTCCACTGTTCAGACGCGTAGAAAGCTCGCTGGACTGGCGTCAATTCATGATTGTTATAAATCACCATATCAATTTTGCGCGGTAGATATTTTTCCAGAGTCAAAACGAATTCGCTCATCGCGGTCGGCCCTTTCTCTCCGTTGTCCTCATACGCATTTCCTAACACATATGCCAATTTCGCTTTGGATTCTTTAATTGCTTCAACAAAATCAGTGGCCAAAATGTTCGGTATCAAACTGGTATACAAACTGCCAGGCCCGAAAATTATATAATCCGCGGCCAAGAGCACCTGACGCGCCGGCTCATATATTTTTGCCTCTGGTTCAAGCCGCGCGCGCTTAATGCCAGCACTCGCCGAGGGCGGCCGGTCAATCGCCGCTTCGCCAATCAGGCGCGTGCCATCAACGAGCTCGGCGATTAATTGCGCGTTGTCCAGCGTAATCGGGAAAATGTTGCCGACACACTCTAATGCTTGTTGCAGGGCGTTCACCGCGTCTGGAAGCGAATCCGCGCGCCGACTCGCGAACGCGAGAAACAAATTGCCCAAATTATGCCCGCTCAACTTGCCCGCTTCTTCAAACCGAGTCTCATAAAACATCGTACGAAGCCAGGCGTATTCATATTTTGATAAAGCCAATATCCCGCGCAAGATATCTCCCGGCGGCAGAACGCAAAGCTCCCGTCGCAATTTGCCGGACGACCCGCCTGAATCCATCATGGAGGTAACACCCGATATAGTGAATCGCTCTAAGTGGCGCTTTAACGCTAGCAGTGAAATCGCTGTGCCATTGCCGCCGCCTACCACTACAATATTTTTTTTTATCATACAAAATTATTCCACTGTCACGGACTTAGCCAAATTGCGTGGACGATCAACGTCTTTGCCCAAAAGCGCCGCCATATGATAAGCAAAAAGCTGAAGCGGGATGGTATTGATAATCGGCTCAAGCAACTCCATCGTCTGGGGGACAAAAATAATATCCTGAGCCAATTCGCGAGCGCTCTCGTCCCCCTCGGTGGCGACAAGAATAATCGGCGCCTCGCGCGCACGAATCTCTTCAATATTGCTCCGCATTTTGTCGTAAAGCTGATTTTTCGTCAAGATCGCTAAAACCGGAAAATCCGGCGACAAAAGCGCGATGGGGCCGTGCTTCATCTCTCCACCCGGGTACGCTTCACTATGAATATAACTTATTTCTTTAAGTTTAAGCGCCCCTTCCAGCGCTACCGGATAATTAATGCCTCGGCCAAGAAAAAGAAAATTTTTATATCCGCAATATTTCTCCGCTATTTTAATAACTGCTTCACTGGTCTTGAGAGCCTGAGACATTTTTCCAGAAATTCCCAAAAAGGCGCCCACCAGCCGCTGGCCGGTAGCCACCGTTACGCGGTTGATGCGTCCAAACTCCAGCGCGTACATGACGAGTACCGCGATCATATTCGTGTAAGCTTTGGTGGAAGCCACCGCCAACTCCGGCCCGGCGTGAATGTAGGTACCGCCGTCAGTTTCGCGCGCTATCGTGGAACCGACCACATTCACTATGCCGCGCACATACGCCCCTTTGCGTTTCGCTTCGCGCAGAGCGGCCAGCGTATCGGCGGTTTCCCCGGACTGCGACAACCCAAACACCAACGTATTCTCGTCAATAACCGGATCGCGATAACGAAACTCGCTGGCCACGTCCACCTCGGTCGGAATGCCAGCCAAACGCTCAAAAGCATATTTGCCAACCATTGCCGCGTATGACGCCGTGCCACAAGCAAGCAAAATTACCCGTTTCACTCCGTGCATCTCCTCTTCGGTCATGTTAATACCGCCCAAATGGGCTGTCCCTTCTTCAGCAAGCAATCGCCCGCGCAAAGCATCCTTAATCACCGTCGGCTGGTCAAAAATTTCCTTGAGCATGAAGTGGTTATAACCGCCTTTTTGCGCTTCTTCCACGCTCCACTCAATTTTTTGGGATTCTTTATCTATCCGCGCTTGATTGAGCTTATAAATATTGCATTCGTCAATGGTAATTTCAGCGAACTCTTCGTCATCAAGATAAATAATCTCTCTAGTATAAGGCAAAATAGGCGTCGCGTCGGAAGCGACAAAATATTCACCTTCGCCGATTCCGATAGCAAAAGGACTGCCGAGCCGAGCGACAATAATTTTATTAGGCTCTTTTTTTGAAATTATCGCCAAACCATAAGTCCCGCGAACGAGTCCCAGCACTTTTTCAACGGCATCTTTAAGAGGTAGGTCTTGCGCGAATTTTTCAATCAAGTGAGCTAGAACTTCCGTGTCCGTCTGTGAAGTAAATTGGTGTCCGGACAAATATTTCTCTTTCAATTCCCGATAATTCTCAATTATGCCATTATGAGCGACGGCCACTTCTTTATTTTGACCATAATGAGGATGGGCATTTTCTAGCGTCACCCCGCCATGCGTCGCCCATCTCGTATTGCCAATGCCATAGTTTCCCTTGGGCATTTCATTGACGGTTTTCTCCGCGAGCCGATCAAGATTGCCAACTGACCTTGTTCTTTCAAATTCGCCGTCTTTTACGGTTACTATTCCAGCCGAATCATAACCTCGGTATTCCAACCGCCTCAACCCGGCAAGCAAAATCGGACCGGCCTCTTTTTTCCCAACATAACAAATTATTCCGCACATACTTTTTAAATTAGTTTATTTTCTTCTTTCCGCCTCCGCCAGCTCTTCCGGCGTATTCACACCACGCCATTCATCGGAATTTGTAAGCGGCAACACCTCGTATTTCTTCCGCGCAGATTGAGCCATAGCCAGCGCCGTCGGCAAACCGTATTCTCCCAGCTTGCGCAATTTCGGCATCGTCGGAAATATATCTTCAAACCAAGCTCTCTCAAATACGAAAGCGCCCGTGCTCACTTCATGAATGTCGCGGAGCTCGTCGGTCAAGTACTCTTTTTCAATAATTTCCACCCGTCCGCCGCTATGGCGCACCACTCGTCCAACGAACGGCGGCTCCGCTAGTTTCACGCTTAAAAGGGTGAGTGTATTTTTGTGGGCGATATGAACGCCCACCAAGCGTTGAAGCGTCTCGGCGGTGTAAAAAGCGCTATCATCGCCGCCGATCACCAACACATGTTTAATCTCTCTAGGCAAAACTTTCATGCCGATATAGGCCGCGTGGGCGGTACCCAGCAATTCTTCCTGAACCGCGTAGCTCACCCGATTGCCAAAATAGTCCATTACCTTTTCTTTCTGGTAGCCAACCACCAGACAAATCTGCTCCGGCAAAAAACCAGCCTTCACCAGCGTTTCCACCGTATAATCTATCATCGGCTTCCCTCTAAGCATCGCCATTACTTTTGGCGTATCCGCCAAATTCAAACGCTTCCCCTGGCCAGCCGCTAAAACCACCGCGCCGACATTATCCAAAATGTTTTGCGACATAAGCTTGTATTTCAGAAAGTGTCTTAAAGTGAGGAAAACCGCTCTCTACATACTGCGCCTCCAAAGCGACCGACGGCTGTTTTAATACGATACGCATCGTCGGAAAATGTTTGACGACTTCTTTTGTTTCTTGCACTTTATCATTGATAAACCAGGTCTCATGCTCATGAACCGCCGCCATCAACTCCGCCACCACCTCAACTTTGCCGGCGTCAACAAAGAAAACCCTGTCAAAATAATCATGAATGCCAGATCCGCGCACTTTCATTTCCTGCGTGGCTGGATCGCCAAGACTCAAAAGTACAAGCGGCCTTTGGCAACTGCGCAAGCGCTCCAGAAAAGGTTTTGTGTCTTGAAAAATAAATGAAGCCACTTGTTTCTCTCCACTCACCCGGTCAAAAGCGTCAAGAACGCAGGCTTTCTCAAATCCACGTTCCACCAAAATCTCCGCGTGACGATTGTTGGAATAAGTTGAAAGCCCATCCGGACTATGGCGCGCCTGGCGGTATGTTTCCCAAAAAAGCTCTTCGCTCACGCCGCATTCTTTCAGCGCCCGGCAACGCGCCTCTTTAAAGGCTTGCGTATCAAACAGCGTGTCGTCAAAATCAACTATGAACATAAATTATTTAAAGTTTTTCCCACAGGGCATCAAAAATATTTTGCTGGGTAGCGGAAACTCCGTCATTTTCAATTACTACTCCCACCAAATCTCCTTTAGCATTGAGAGAAATATAAGCGGTACTGCCCGGGTAAATAATAATATAAGTGGGCGTGCTATTTTTTTTGTTCAGCCATTTGCGTTCATCCAGACCGCGCAGTTCGCCGCCGCCGCCGAGCGCAATTACTTTTACCGCGATGCCCTTAGCCACCCGCGCGTCGCTAAAAGTTTCAAACCCTTCATACAGATACTCGCGAATGTTGGCGTCAGAATACACCCGATACTCCATCACACAGTGCTTTTCGCATTTTTCCAGCACATCCTCTAAAATCTGGCGAATCTCGCCTTTTTCATAATAGCGCGCCACCGGCCTCTCGCCCCCTCGGTCATATACCGACTTCAATTCCGAAACAACCTCTTTTAATTTTTTGTCTACCTCCGTAAGCGCCTGCGTCTGACGTTTCACCATCTCATGAAGTTTGTTCGGCTCTTCGGCTACAAAATATTGCTTGGTATCCTTTTCATAAAAACTAACCAGCTCCATCTCTCGCAACCATTTCAGGGCTTCATAAATGCCCCCGCGATTTAGCTCGGTCTTTTTGGCTAATTGACGCACCGAGGAAGGCCCCAAAACCAAAAGCGCCAGGTAAATACGCGACTCCCTGTCAGAAAAACCCAGCTTTTTAAATATGCTTATATCCATATAAAACCTACTTTTTGGCTAGATATAGCCTATATTAAAAAGATACGCCTGTCAATTTTTTTCTGACAACATTGTGGATAAGTACTAAAAATAAACGATTTTTGGCTAGTTTTAGATAAATCCCGCACCACGGTCGTAAATCCGTGGTGCGGGATAAAAATGATACGAGCCAGACGGGGCGGCCTGGCTCGTGTTTTCTCCTTTCTTCTAGGTGGTTGCGCTAATGGATGCCCCACTCCGTCAACTTTCCGACGAGCTGACTTTGATCCGGGATTCCGCTCCACGGACCATCCTGCTGTACCTTTTCTGCCGCCACCCAGGCCGCCGCCCGGAGACAGTCCGAGAGCAGCAAGGGCGGACTGCGAATAAATCGCAGATAGACCGCGGCGGTGAGGAAGGCGTCCCCTGAACCGCAGTCATCTCTCAACTTTTCTGGAGGCACACTGCAAGCCTCCTGAAAAATTGGCT
Organism: uncultured Gammaproteobacteria bacterium; assembly: GCA_964531745.1. Classification (GTDB taxonomy): domain Bacteria; phylum Patescibacteriota; class Patescibacteriia; order Magasanikbacterales; family GWA2-37-8; genus JACRFW01. Next base: position 5,631 of record CAZHFX010000010.1, on the reverse strand, counting down.
CCTGGCCTTTCTCCACGAAAACGGCCCCGCGCCCGCCCATAGTTACCCCCGTCACCTTGGCGCCGACTTTCTCGGCCAACCGCTTGACCTGCTCGGTGGCGGTTTCAAACCGGAATTCCTCGCCGAGACAGCGCCCGGCCTCAAGGTGGTTGAGCTGGAAGAGATCAACGCCAGCGAGCATGGCCAGCACTCGCTCATGAAGATCGGCTCTGGCCAACAGCTCCCTGTTCGGGGTGAATACCCGGGCGATGCCGACCCCCTCCTGTCGGAACATGCTCTCTATGAGCGTTAAATCATCCGGCTTCACTCCGGTCGCGATGAGCAGAGCCGGCCGAACGCTCGTGAGCGACCGCACAACTTCATCGGACGCGGCGCAACTTGGTTTTTCCAGAAAGAGCGTACTTCGGCCACCATGAGGCGAACGGACGGTCAGCGTGCGGGCAGTGCCGGTCGGAGACCGGTAGAGCGCGAGCCGAAAATGCCTCTCTTGCAGGGTGGAGCTGATGAACTGGCCGCCGCGTCCGATGCCGATCGGCGCGAAAACCGCCACGTCATCCACCCCCAGCCGTTGCAGACTGAAGGCCACATTCACCGAACTGCCGGCGACAATCTGATCAAGACGGTCGCCCCCAACCACCACCTGCTGACCGCTGTTGGTAGTAACGGTGAATTCGTACCTCCCTGCCGCCGGGCTTCTGCACCCAATTGCCCTGACCAGATTTTTCTCTCCCGGCAGGTAGCGCCCGTTGCACTCAGGCGGAATGTCCGCCCGAATAGTCATTTCCTCATTGGCCGAAGGGCCAGCCAGGACGAGCACATCTTCGAGCGTCCCGCCGTACGTTCTGACGACCCAAGGGTCGCCGGAAGTCGTCGTCGTCATCTCCGCCTCCTGCGGTAAAGGTTGTTTAAAGGTACGCTAGCAACTCTGGAGCGACTTGTCAATCCATCGGGCCCGGGAGGGAAACTACAAAATATTAAAAAAGCGCCCCGAGCGTTAGCCGAGGGGGGGCGCTTTTTGGTGTTTTGGGTTGTTTAACTACTCGCCGCTATACTTACCTAAACAGGCTGCACTCGTCAATTCTGCTCGGCGATAAAACGCCTTTTGCGCCGCTGGTATATTTTCTGTTTTACCATGCCAGGCCGCCAAGGCCGACGCCTGCAGAGCGCGCCCATAGGAAAAACTCAATTTCCATGGTTGGACCCCGACTATATTGATGGCGTTTAAATTTTCGCAGGCCTCCTGCTCACTTTGGCCGCCAGACAAAAAGACTACACCCGGCGCTTCACTCGGCACCACTTCCTTAAAACAACGGAGTGTCATTTCAGCTACCTGTGTCGGGCTCGCTTGGATGGGGCAATCCATCCCCGCGATCACCATATTCGGTTTCAAGAGCATGCCGGACAAATCCACATTTTGTTTTTTTAATTCTTCAAAAACTTTTTTCAAAACTTTAGTAGTTACTTCCAAACACTTCTCAATGGTGTGACCGCCATCCATCAGTACTTCCGGCTCCACAATTGGCACTATCCCCGCCTCCTGGCACATTTTGGCATAGGTCGCGAGAATTTCGGCATTTTTGGCGATACATTCATCGGTTGGTATTCCATCGCCGATAGCGATAACCGCGCGCCATTTGGCAAACCCCGCGCCCAAAGTTTTGTATTCCTTTAGCCGCACCGGCAAACCATCCAGGCCCTTTGTTATTTTTTCTTCCGAAGAATTGACCATCGCTTCAGTGCCCATATCCACCTTGATACCGGGAATAATATCCTGTTTTTGCAATGTCGCCACGAGCGCCTCGCCATCACTTCCTTTTTGACGCAGTGTTTCATCGTACAAAATTACACCGCTAATAAATTTTCCAATGCCCGGCGTCGTAAAAAGCAATTCCCGGTAAGCGCGGCGATTCTCCTCGGTACTTTCCACCCCGATTTTATCAAACCGTTTTTTAATAGTACCGGTACTTTCATCGGCTGCCAAAATTCCTTTGCCAGGCGCGACCAGCGCTTGAGCAATTTCTGAAAGTGACATACTTTTTAAAAAATTATAATTTATGATGAGTTTCTAAAAATCGCACCGTCCCCGTGCGCACGCGCATCACCACGGAATGAGTGATACAGTGGTTAGCGGTTACTCGCACCCCTTTCAGCAGAGGGCCGTCAATAACACCGGTTGCCGTAAAAGTGAGGTCTTCGCCTTCAGCCAAATCATCTAAAGTTAGAATTTCATTTAAATCATTAATACCAATTTCCCGCAGTTCTTCTTTTTGGGCTTCATCTTTCGGCGCCAACCGCGCCTGAAAATCACCGCCCAAACATTTTATCGCCACACTCGCCAATACCGCTTCCGCGCTGGCCCCTATGCCCATGAGCAAATCAATGCCCGAATCAAAAATTGAGGGCGCAATCGCTCCGGCCACATCTCCATCAGTTATCAGCCGCACTCTAGCTCCCGCTTCTCGCAATTGTTTAATCAAATCCGCGTGCCGAGGCCGGTCCAAAACCATCACCACCAACTCTTCCACGTCTTTTTGAAGTTTGGCCGCTACTTTTACCAAATTTTCTTTAACCGTCGCGTCTAAACTTATCGCTCCCTTGGCTTTCGGCCCGCAAGCAATCTTTTGCATGTACATATCCGGCGCCTTAAACAGGCTGCCTTTCGGGCCGGTGGCAATCACCGTAATGGCGTTCGGCACTCCGTTAGCGACACTGTCGGTACACTCCAAAGGATCCACCGCCACATCAATTTCCACGCCATTTCCGGTACCCAATTTTTCCCCTACATATAGTTCAGGCGCTTCATCTTTTTTCCCCTCGCCAATGACCACCTCACCTTTAAAATCTATACTGCCGAATCGCGAACGCATCGCTTCCACGGCAGCGCCGTCCGCCAATTTTCTTTCTCCCCGGCCCATCCATTTTACCGCCGCCACCGCCGCCGCTTCAGTAACGCGCACAAACTCCAAAGCTAAATTTCGATCCATAAAAATTTAAATAAAAAAAACCGACCCTCACATGCCGGCGTACTCCTCCCACTCTCTCAAAAACTGGCTGACAAATTCCTTAATATAAACCACCTTTTGATTGGCCAGCTCCTTGGCGGTTCCGGTATTCATCAGTTCAGCCACCTGAAAGGCCTTCTCATAAAAATTATTGATGCTCGTGCCGCGATCTTTCTGCTGTTCATAGGCGTGCCGGGTCAATTTATTGCGCACTTTGACGGCGGGGTCATAAATCAAACGCCCATGGTAGCCGCCCGAGGCAAAGTGGCGCGCCACGCCAATGGCGCCGAGCGTATCCAAAAAATTGGCATCCTGCACTATTTTTCCTTCCAATGTCCGCGGTTGTTTGGTTTCCACGCCGGCGTACTTTGATTCAGCCACCACCATTATAATCTGCGCTTTCAGCGGCTCCTCAATGCCGATGATGTCCATCATCCCAAATAAAATCAACGAGCCTTTTTTCTCGTTGAATTTATAAAAATTATGATCGCCCAGGTTGTGCAAAAGCGCCGCCAGCTCAATTAACTCCAAATCGCCGCCTTCAACGGCTTGAAGCTTTTTCGCCATTTTCCAAACCCTCTCAACATGATACCAATCGTGTCCGGAGGCCTCATTATACAACTTGGCCTTTACATAAGCCGCGGTTTTGTCAATCAGGGCGGACGGTTTGCTCATAGGGAAAACTTTCTGTTACCATAACATACCTTTCGCTCTTGGTCAAATAAATCCCGCCCACCCAAGTAACCGAGCGGGCGGGATAAAAAAGAGATCGTTGTCCTGGCGGCGGCCTACTTTTGCGTAAAACGCTATCATGGGCGCTGGCGGGCTTAACTGCTGTGTTCGGGAAGGGAACAGGTGTGACCCCGCCGCTCAAGCCACCAAGACAATAATCTCTTTTGTTAGCAACCACAATCAAATAGGGTAGTGTAAACTGGGAAAGCGCTATTAAGCGCTTCCGTTATGCGCTCGACCGATTAGTACTCCTCCGCTCAACCCATTACTGGGCTTACACGTAGAGCCTATCAACCTTGTCATCTACAAGGGGTCTATAACGAATTTTAATCTTGAAGACGGCTTCACGCTTAGATGCTTTCAGCGTTTATCCGTGCTAGACGTAGCTACCGAGCGATGCCCCTGACGGGACAACTCGCACACTAGAGGTCTATCCTTCCCGGTCCTCTCGTACTAGGGAAGAGCCTTCTCAAAATTCAACGCCCGCAACAGATAGGAGACCGAACTGTCTCACGCGTGTTAATTCCATTATTACTAATGGCACAGACTATACCTTCATCCTCTCGCTCGCCAGCGAGGAGGAGCTGACGTGTTACCGACTTAGTCGGTATCATGCTGTTTAGAGCTTAAACAGCAATCAGTCGTTACGGGGATTTAATGTTTGCTAGAAATCTTTCAACCGTAGCCGTTGTTATCGTCCGTTTCTTAGAGTAATTGTAGCGCGCCGTCGCGTCTACTTGCCGGCAAAGTTTTAAATAAATTGATCTTGATGGCCGGCCATTTTTTGGCCACGCCTCAATCAGTTTAAGCATTGCTTTTGTCAACTCTTTTTTTAACCGCAAATGCGGCAAAAGTCGAAGCAATATCTTTGCTACCGCTTCCATTCCAACGATGGTATATTCACTCATGTCGTCGTTGCGGCGTCTAATGTATCCTGCAGAAAGCTTGCTCTTTAACCAGTCGAGGATTCTTTCATTCCTCGTTTTTTGGTAAAAAACGATGCTCGTCCGAATTTGATACCCATAAACATAGCCACGTCGTTTTACTAACTGCGCCATGATGCAACCATCGCCGTCTAGAAAACCGGCAATATATGCTCGTTGTTCCTCTAGCATAGTACATTAATCTTCCCTCGGTATTGCCCTCTAAACCAGTTCATTATCTAGTAGGGTTCCACCGATATGAGTCAGATTTATTATACTACATTTCTGTAGTAGAACGCAATGTAATTTACGTTCTGAACCCAGCTCGCGTACCGCTTTAATTGGCGAACAGCCAAACCCTTGGGAGCTTCTCCACCCCCAGGATGCGATGAGCCGACATCGAGGTGCCAAACCTGGCCGTCTATGTGGACTATCGGGCCAGATCAGCCTGTTATCCCCGGAGTAGCTTTTATCCGTTGATCTTCCACCTTCCTATGAAGGATGGTCGGTTCACTAACTTCCGCTTTCGCGACTGCTCGAGTTGTAGCTCTTGCAGTAAAGCAGGCTTGTGCGTTTGCGCGTCCAGCTCGATTTCCATCCGAGCTAAGCCTACCTTTGTAAACGCCTCCGTTACATTTTGGGAGGCAACCGCCCCAGTTAAACTACCCATCAGCCACTGTCTTCTATCCCGGATTCACGGGAGAAAATTAGGCATACAGAAACTCAAGGGTGGTGTCTCATTGGCCCCTTGCGGGTCCCACCTACGCTCAACATGAGCATCCATATGCCAATAGCAAATTGTAGTAAAGCTTCACGGGGTCTTTTCGTCTAGTTGCGGGTAGGAGGCATCTTCACCTCCCTTGCAATTTCACTGAGTCCCTCGTTGAGACAGTCGCACTATCGTTATGCCATTCGTGCAGGTCGGAACTCACCCGACAAGGAATTTCGCTACCTTAGGACGGTTATAGTTACCG
>CAZHFX010000009.1:32605-32845 GCA_964531745.1 uncultured Gammaproteobacteria bacterium | reverse complement strand
ATCGAAGGCAAAAAATAATGTCTTTATTAGTCGCCATAGCGATGGCGGCAATGCCATCAGGTGTGGTTTTAGCGGCCACTACTATCGGCAATAACGTATCAATCGGTGGTACTTTGGCGGTAACTGGCGCCACCACCTTAACTGGCGCGGCTACATTAAGCGCGCTGGGAACTTTAAGTTCTGGGTTTATCTCCAACGCCTCGTCATCAGTCGGCGCTGGTCTGCAGGTAGCGGGAGCTT
>CAZHFX010000009.1:30875-32505 GCA_964531745.1 uncultured Gammaproteobacteria bacterium | reverse complement strand
CTGGTGTTACCCTGGCTAGCGGCAATTTGAACGCCTCAAGTTCAGTGTTTTTGAGTGGTGTTGCAACTTCAACAGTAACTACCTTTGCGGTTAATCCGACCGCCACTTTGGTTGGCGGTTTTATCAGTAACGCTTCGTCATCTGTAAGCGCATTGAACTCCGCCACTCTCGCTGTCGGCGGTGCCTCTACCCTTACTGGTCTCTCCACCCTCACCGGCGGCTTTATCTCCAACGCCTCGTCATCAGTCGGCGCTGGTCTGCAGGTAGCGGGAGCTTTGAATGCCTCCAGTACATTTCAAGTGGCCGGAGCAACGGTTTTGGCCGGTGCCGCGTCTCTTTCAAGCACGCTCACAGTTACTGGTGTTACCCTGGCTAGCGGCAATTTGAACGCCTCAAGTTCAGTGTTTTTGAGCGGTGTTGCAACTTCAACCGTAACTACTTTTGCGGTTAATCCGACCGCAACTTTGGTTGGCGGCTTTATTAGTAACGCCTCATCATCTGTAAGCGCGTTGAACTCTGCCACTCTCGCTGTCGGCGGTGCCTCTACCCTTACCGGTCTTTCTACTCTCACCGGCGGCTTTATCTCCAATGCTTCATCATCAGTCGGCGCCGATCTGCAGGTAGCGGGAGCGTTAAATGCTTCGGGCACAGCGCTCTTTGGCGGCAATCTTCTGCCAAGCGGCAATAACAATAAAAACATCGGTGCTTTTGGAACGGCTTTCCAGAACATTTACGCTTCCAGCAGTTTGTTCGCCGCCAGTAGCACCATTAACAATGCTACCGCCACATCAACAGAGTACATTTTCTCTAACACTGCAAATCGTGGTGGCCAGCTCGTGTTGAAAGCGTATAACGGAACATGCTACGCAGTTTATATTGGCTTATTTAATGATGGCGCACTCGGTGTCACCTCAACAGCTTTATCCACTTGCTACTAACTTTAATTCAGGGAAAGCAACCCTAACAGTATGATCAAAAAAATTAAATATTGGTTAGCGGCGGTGGCCTTGCTTTTCCCGTTAGCAACTACGCTCGCCGCACTCGCCGCTTATAACGATGTGACTACCGATGGAACGGCTAATATCGTGTTACCTGGTAATTCACTCTCATATAATATCTTGAGTACTTCAAAAGCTGTTTACTATCAGGTAAACGCCGATGGCGCATCCGTGGATCTTTCAATGGATAACGGTTCGCTGGTTGAAATCACTTCAGACGATAAAAGCTCGTTTACGATTACCAGTTATGGAACTTGCAGTATATCAACTTCCTGTGGCGGTCAATCGTATGCGTATGTCAGTTGTACGGCGGCACAGGTAGTAACAGTTACCATGGGAGCTGCGAACACTTGCGCCGGTGGGAGCACCGGCGGCAGTACTAGCGGCGGGGGAGGCGGGGGAGGCGGTGGTGGTGGGTCTTCAACACCAGCCGCGACAACTCCGGCTACAACGGCAACAACGCCGGCGGTGACGACTCCGGTGGCAGTAGCGGTGACGACTCCAGCGTCTGTTGTACAGCCAGTGGTTGAAGAAAAAGCGGGAAGCGGAATTACTTTCTCCAATGTTCCAGGCGCCAGTCTACAGCCCGGGGACAAAATGAGTTTTGGATATGAATATTTGCATGCCGGAGC
>CAZHFX010000009.1:0-30775 GCA_964531745.1 uncultured Gammaproteobacteria bacterium | reverse complement strand
TCTTGCGCGGTTGGGGATTAGGCGATTATTCAATGCGTGTGCAAGCGTTTAATGTCAGTAAGCCGAAGACGGCACTGGTTGAGAATAGCTTCAGTTTTACTGTCGGCCAAAAACCTGTAGTTGAAGAACCAAAAGAAACCGAAAGCGGATTAGTTGGAGAAATAACTTTCTCCAACACGCCGAGCGTTGGTCTACAGCCCGGGGACAAAATGAGTTTTGGATATGAATATTTGCATGCCGGAGCGGCCATGAATGTTAAGATCGTGCGTCAGATTTTGAACAGCAAAGGCAAAGTGATAAAAACCGCGACTCTGGTTAAGAAATTAGCTGACGGGCAGAAGTTTGTCGGAGCGCCGACGGAGACTATCTTGCGCGGTTGGGGATTAGGCGATTATTCAATGCGTGTGCAAGCGTTTAATGTTCGCAGTTCAAAAACTGCGCTTACCGGAAACAGCTTTACTTTCACAGTGGAAAAGTTGAAACAGAAAACATTTATTAAAGGCGAAATATCAGATTCGTCATCGGTGCTCTCTCTAGACGTCGCCGGTGCGGACAAGATCAAAACCGGAGTAAGCCTGCCGACATCATTTCGCCTGCCTTACAGCTATACGAACACTACCGAGAAGAAACAGACTGTTCGCATGCTGCGTGAGTTGGTAGACGGCACTGGCAAAGTGCGCTCATCTTCCGCTGGACGCTGGGTGATGACGCCGGGAGAAAAGGAAAAATCAAATCCGCTCCAAACTATTCCGAATTCATTATCGGCAGGGGAGTATCAAGTGAGAATACGTGCTCTTGATTTCAAGACCAAAGAAATTTTAGCAGAAAATAGCCTGCGTTTCTCCATAGAGTTGCGTTAAGCTCGTAAGAAAAGAAAAACCCCGACATAAAAAGTATGTCGGGGTTTTTGTTATTTCACGCCCGTTGTCTACTTGAGTTTTTTTGGCGTTTCAGCTATAATGTCTGTATTCATTGCGTATTATGAAAATACTTTATATTGGCGGTGGATTCGTAGGGGCCTGTTCAGCGGCCGTATCGGCTGATAGCGGGCACGATACCGTTGTGTTTGATTTGGATGAGCAAAAGATAAAAAAGCTGGCTTCGGCCGATAGCGCGGCTATTGAGTCTTGTCTTTATGAAGACGGGTTAGCCGACCTGCTTATCCGTAACAAAGAGCGTATCCAGTTTACTGCTGATTATAGCCGGGCGGAGCAATTTTTGGATGTGGTTGACGCGGTGTATATGTGTTTGCCGACTCCGGAGATTGATGAGACCGGAGAAAGCAATGTGAGTTATTTTGTGAGCGCGGCGGAGAGGCTGGCCAAGGCTCTCACTCGCAGGAACCAAGGCCGTCAAGAAAAATATGTGGTCATTGTCAATAAGAGCACGGTGCCGATTGAAATGGTTGCCGCCACCGAAGAAATTATGGACAAGGCGGGCGTTAAAAATTATGGCGTTGTCTCCAACCCGGAGTTTTTGGTTGAAGGCAAAGCAATTCAAGGTTCAATTCGGCCGGATAGAGTTGTGGTCGGGGCGTGGCGGGAGAGAGACTTTGTCGTTATGCGTCAGGTGTATCAGCGTTTTTACAATTCTGGCACAGTAAAATATATTGAGGTGAATCCGAAAGAGGCGGCGGCGGGGAAATTGCTGGCGAACTATGTGTTATTTAATAAATTAGCGGTCTGCTTTGATGTTATCGGCCGGGCGTGCGAGGCGTTCTCGGCCGTGCGTTTTGAGGAGGTAAGAAAAATTTTAAATTCTGATCCGCGTATCGGCGCTTGGGGGCTGTACGACAGTCTTTATGCCGGCGGCAGTTGTTTTATCAAAGATGCCCGCTCCTTGGCTCATCAGTTGCAAATTTCCGGGCAGACCGCCACCTTGGTGCAGGAAACTTACTTATCCAACAAACGTCAGCTGGAGCTTTTTTTGAGCCGGGCGGAGAAAGATGCCGGTTTAAATTGGGTTCAAAAGAAGGTAGGGTTGCTCGGGCTGTCTTTTAAGCAAGATACCAATGATGTGCGCAATTCGCCGAGCATAGACATCGTGCGATTTTTGTTAGAAAATAGGGTGGCGCACATCACAGCCTATGATCCAGCGGCAATCGGGTATTTTGAAAAAATATTCCCGTCCAGCGACAAAATTACATATACCTCTGACGAATCGGAAGCAATCCGCGCTGTTGATGTTATTATTATCGCCACTGATTGGCCGCAATTTCGCGGTTTAAAGGATTTATTGGTTAACGATAAAGCGGATCATCGCCCGCTCATTATGGACGGACGCCGAATTTGGCAAAATAGCTATGCCGATTTACAACGAGCGGGGTTTAATATTATCGCGGTTGGCTCGCCTTATTTGCCGGGCGTGGCGCATTCATAAAATATCTTATGTCTCATTATTTGGTGACAGGCGGGGCGGGGTTTATCGGGACTAATTTGGTAAAAAAATTGCTGGCTGAAGGTCACCAAGTGGTTGTGCTTGACAATTACGCCGCGGGGCGCAAACTAGAACGCGTAATTCCCGGCGCTGTTTATGTGGAAGGAGATATCCGCGATGATTCTGATTTGGATAAAGTTTGCCCAAATATAGACGGTATATTCCATTTGGCGGCGTTGCCCAGAGTTCCTTTTTCGGTTGCCAATCCTTGGCTCACCCACGATGTTAACGTAAACGGCACTCTCAAGGTGCTTTTGGCGGCAGTGCGGCATAAAGTCAAGCGAGTCGTTTTTTCTTCCTCTTCCTCAACCTATGGCGCGGAAAGGTCTGAGCTTTTGAAAGAAGATGCTTTTTTGAAACGTCCCATCAGTCCTTACGCTTTGCATAAGTTTATGGGCGAGAATTATTGCCGGATTTTTTCTTCTTTATACGGCATTGAAACAGTAACTTTGATTTATTTTAATATCTACGGCCCGTATTTTGACCCAGATGGGGCGTACGCCTTGGTTATCGGAAAGTTTCTTAAGCAAATAAAAAATAATGAGCCAATGACGGTATGCGGCGATGGCGAGTATTATCGCGATTACACGCATGTATCCGATGTGGTTGGCGCCAACATTTTGGCTATAACAAGCGAGAAAGCAGGAAAAGGCGAATTGATCAACATCGGTTGCGGTAAACCGCATACGGTTAATGAACTCGTGAATATAATTGGCGGCAAGTTTGTGCATGTCTCCGAGCGGTCGGGCGATGTTCGTTTTTCCGGAGCGGATAATACGAAGGCCAAAGAGATTCTTGGCTGGGAGCCGACCATCGCTCTTGAAGACGGCATCCGGCAGTTGAAGAAAGATTTTGGCATAGACCAGTAAAGAAATTAAAAACTCCGCGCCGTAGAGGCGCGGAGTTTTTTTCTTTGGTGGTTTTATTTGGTGACGACACTTGCGAATTTGGCTTTTTTGAGACTGCCGTCAAAACGATAGCGTTTGTGTTCGGAGAACTTGACGGCGCCATCGGCTAGAGCGAAAAGCGTGTCATCTTTGCCTTTTTTGACGTTTTGTCCCGGGTGGACCCGGGTGCCGCGTTGGCGCACGATGATCATGCCTTTTTTGATAATTTGGCCGTCATGGATTTTTACGCCAAGACGCTGGGCATTGGAATCTCGGCCCAAATGGGTGGAACCGCCGGCTTTTTTGTGGGACATAAGCAAGTACTTTTAAGGGTAAGAAGTAGAAGCAGTATATACTAAAATAGCGGCGTTGTCAAGAGTCATAAAAGCTGTTAAAATAGATGTAAGTCCCTATGTTAAAACTTTATTCTTTTAGGCTTTATATTCGCGACCGGTGGATATTCATTCCCGGTCTTGGCATATTGGCGTTCCTTATTTTCACTTGGTGGCACACTGTTAGCCAGGTGCGTCCGACCAGTGATCAGGTTTTTTTGCATTACACCATTATTTTCGGCGTTGATCTGGTAGGTCCATGGCGCGGTATTTTGTTGCCGGGAATAAGCGGGCTGGCCATAGCCGTCATTAACTTCGCGGTCAGTTGGTTTATCTATGGCAACAATCGTTTTCTGGCGCGCCTGCTTATGATGGCGACACTAATTTTAAATATTTTTCTTTTGTTGGCGGCGGCGTTGTTAATAAAGATTAATGTTTAATTAATAAAAGCGTTAGGCTATGACGGGGTCTCGTGTTCAGATTTTTCGAGCCGACCGGTTATTTTTACTTTATCTTGGAATTTTGACGGTATTCGGTTTGGCGGCGCTGATGTCGGCGAGCGCGCCGGTTGGTTATGCCAAGTTTGGCGATGCTTATTTTTTTGTGAAAAGGCAGGCGCTGTTTGGGTTGCTCCCCGGGGCGTTTTTTTTCTTTTTGTTCGCTAAACTGGATTATCACGTTTGGCGGAAGTTTGGCTGGGTTTTGTATGGCGCTGTCCTTTTACTTTTGTTACTGGTCTTCGTGCCTGGCGTCGGCGTGGCAATCAATCATTCGCGCAGTTGGCTGGCTATCGCCGGGCATAATTTCCAGCCGGCGGAGATTGGCAAACTGGCGCTCGCTATCGTTTTGGCTATTCTGTTATCCGTTGAGAAGCGCGATTGGTCGGATTGGCAGACGAGTTTGGTTCCAGTTTTGGCGATTATTGCGCCGGTCTTATTGCTGGTATTGCTTCAGCCGGATGTCGGCACATTGTCAATTCTTGTCATGATCGTGTTTATGGTTCTTTTTATAGCCAAAGTGCCGAATAAGTATCTCCTGTGGCTCGGGTTAGCCGGTGCGGCTTGTTTTGTTGGGCTCGTTATCGCGGCGCCTTATCGCGCCGCGCGGTTTACTACTTTTTTGCACCCCGAGCTTGATCCGAAGGGGGTAGGCTACCAGATGAATCAAGCTTTTTTGGCTATCGGATCGGGCGGGTTTTGGGGGCTAGGTTTTGGCCATTCGCGCCAGAAATTTCAATATCTGCCCGAGGTGAGCGCTGATTCCATTTTTGCTGTCATTGCCGAAGAAAATGGTTTTTTGGTGTCAGCCGCCCTAGTGGCGCTTATCCTTTTGTTGTCTTGGCGCGGTTTCGCTATCGCCAAGCGCGCCCCCGACAGTTTTGGTTATTTACTGGTTAGCGCCATTATGGTATGGTGGGTGTGGCAGTCTTTTTTGAATATTGGCGCTATGGTTGGGGCTTTGCCCCTAACTGGCGTGCCTCTGCCCTTGGTGAGCCATGGCGGGTCGGCGTTGGCCGCCACTCTAGCGGCGGCCGGTATTGTGGCGAGTGTCAGTCGGCAGGCGCATTTTTAGTCTTTTCAGTTATACTTATGCGATTACTTGTTTGCGGCGGAGCGGGGTTTATTGGTTCTAATTTTATTCGTTACTGCCTTAAAAATCACTCGGACGCGGTAGTGGTAAATTATGATAAATTAACTTACGCCGGCAATTTGGATAACTTGTCTGAAGTGAAGAAAAATAAGCGTTACGCGTTCGTGCGTGGCGATATTGCCGATCTGGCTCCGCTCAACAAAGTCATAAAAAAATGGCATATCACTCATATAATTAATTTTGCTGCTGAAACGCACGTTGATCGTTCTATTCATGGCGGGGCGAAAGAATTTGTGCTGACCAATACCCTGGGAGTACAGATGATTTTAGACGCGGCGCGTTTTAATGGCATCCAGAAGTTTGTGAATGTTTCCACGGACGAAGTGTACGGTTCGCTCGCGCTCAACGACCCGAGCAAGTTTTCTGAAGATACTCCCATCGCGCCCAATATGCCCTATGCCGCCGCCAAGGCCGGCGGTGATTTGATGTGCCGCGCTTATTTTGTGACGCACGGGGTGCCGGTTGTTGTCACGCACTGTTCCAATAATTACGGCCCTTATCAATTTCCGGAAAAACTTATTCCTTTTTTTGTGCTTAAATTATTGAAAGGGGAGAAGGCGCCGGTTTACGGCGACGGTTTGAACGTCCGCGATTGGATTCAGGTGATGGATCACGCGGCGGCGCTGGATTTGCTTTTGCGGAAAGGAATAGCCGGCGGCGTGTACAATATTGGTGTTGATAATGAACGCAACAATTTGGAGGTGACGAAATTAATCTTAAAATGCTTGGATTTGGGAGAAGACAGGATTGAATACGTCACCGATCGCCCCGGACATGACCGCCGGTATGCCATTGACGCGTCAAAAATTCGAGCGTTGGGCTGGCGGCCGGTGTACACGCGAGAGAAATTTGAGCAGGGTTTGAAAGAAACGATTGAGTGGTACCGAGCGAATACGGCCTGGGCGGATAAGCTATGGAAAAGGAAACACCAGGAAATGAATATTTTTCAGAAATCATTAACGCGCTCGGCGCGGCAGATGCGCTCGGCGACATGAATACTATGACTAAAGACTTTAAGAAGATAAAATTAAAAACTTTTACCAATCGGGGGTTTAATTTAACGCCGGTTGAGTTTAAAGACGCCGTTCCTTTCGCGGTAGAACGAATGTATTATTTTGATTCTTTGAAAGAGAAAGAAAAGACTGGCGCCCATTGCCACAAAATAGAAGAAGAGGTTTTTATTCAAGCCAAAGGGGCTGTAACTGCGATTATTGACCGCGGGCAGGGGATAGAGGAGATACTGTTAAAAACCGGCGATGCTATTTATTGTCCGAATTATGTCTGGCACGGTTTCAAAGACGCGTCAGCGGATGCTTTAATCATCGCTCTTTCTTCCACCAACTACAATCCGGACAGAAGCGATTATATTGAAGATTACGGATTGTTTAAAAAAATGAGGGCGGAAAGGGATTTATGAAAAAAGTTCTAATCATCGGCGGCGGTGGGTTGCTTGGGTCGGCGCTGGCCAAAGAATTCAGTGCCGGTTATTTGGTTGTCGGTTTGAATCGGGAGAAGTTTGATATTACCGACGAGCAGAATATTCGGGAAAAGCTGTTAAGTGTTGCTCCGGGGCTTATCATCAATGCCGCGGCCTATAACGGCGTTGATTTGACGGAAAAAGAGGAGGCCTCGTATGCCTTGGCTGAAGAAGTAAACGGGTTCGCCGTCGGGCGGCTCGCCGACTTCGCGGCGGATCGAGGAATTCCGTTAGTTCATTTCTCAACGGATTATGTATTTGACGGAGACAATCTTGATGGCTATGCTGAAGGAGCGACCCCTTCTCCGCTTAATAAGTATGGATATACTAAATTTCTTGGCGAGCGGTTGTTGCAGGAAAACACCGCCCGCTATTATCTCATCCGTTTATCTCGGTTGTTCGGCCGTCCCGGCACGAGCGTCCAGGCGAAAAAAAGTTTTGTTGATATCGTGATTGATTTGGTGGAGAACCAAGGCAAAAAGGAATTAAAACTCGTTAATGAAGAAGTAAGTTCACCGACTTATAGCGTTGATTTGGCGCGTCTGGTTCGCCAGCTGTTGGATGAACAATATCCGTATGGTATTTATCATGGAGCCAATAGCGGCGGGTGCAGTTGGTATGAAATGGCGGAAAAAATTTTTGAGCTGAAAAAGTTATCTGTTAATCTCATTCCCGTAACCAGCAAAGAATATCCGCGTCCGGCGAAGAGGCCGCCTCATTCTGTTTTATTGAATACTAAACTGCCGCCGGCTAGGCCGTGGCAAGAAGCTTTAGCCGAATATGTCGCGTAAGAAAATTATATCTGCGCCGCCAGCCGGTCCGCGCGTCGCCATTCTCGGATTGCGCGGCATTCCGAACAGCTATGGCGGTTTTGAAACACTCGCCGAGGCGGTGGCCGAGCGAATGGTTGGTTTTGGCGCGACGGTGACGGTATATTGCCGCTCTCAGTATTTTAAGGGAAGGCCGGCCGCCTATAAGGGCGTTCGGCTGGTTTACCTTGCTACCATCCAGCAAAAGTTTTTGGATACGCCGTGGCACACCCTAAAGAGCGTTTGCCATGTTATTTTAAAAAATACAGCGAAAGTGATTATTATCGTGAATGTCGGCAACGCGCCGTTCGCTCTTTTGGCCAAGCTGTTTGGCAAGCGCGTCATTTTTTGCGTTGATGGTCTGGATTGGCGGCGAAAAAAGTGGAACGCGATTGCCCGGTGGTATTTGAAAGCCTGCTCAAAATTTGCCGGGTTGGCTTCGCATATCATGGTGACTGACGCCGAGAGCGTCCAAGAATATTATAAATCAATGCGGCATCGTGAAACCGCGCACATTCCGTACGGGACGGATATTGATACCGAGGCGGGTGGTGGCGATCTTCTCATCCAGCACAATTTGCTTCCGAAGAAATATTTTATTTACGCGGCGCGGTTTGAACCGGAAAATAATCCGTTGCTGGTGGTGGAGGCCTATGTAAAGTCGGGGAGCGATTATCCGCTCGTCATGATCGGGGATAACCGTTATAATTTCAAATATGTCGCGGAGGTGAAGCGGGCGGCGGGCGCTAAAAGAGTTTTGTTTTTAGGGTATGTATTCGGCGATGCTTACAAACAACTCCTTAAAAATTCCTTGGCCTACATTCGTGCGGCGGAAGTCGGAGGAATTTCTCCCGCGGTCGTTGAAGCGATGGGGCGCGGTGTCTGCGTGGTAGCCAATGATCGGTCGGAAAACCGCGAACCATTGCAAGATACCGGTATTTTTTATCATTTGCACACCACTCGTCTTGCCGAGTGTATTGCCGAGTTATCCCGTCATCCGGAGCAGGCGATCCAGCGCGGTCTTCGTTCGGCCGAGCGAGCGATAATTGTCTATAGCTGGGACCGAGTAGCCTATGATTTTTTTAAATTAGTGAAACAAGTAGCCCCGCAGGCCGTAGTTAAAAGGGTACCGCTTTGGAGCCCGCGAACCGTGGAACGTAAAAAGATATTGATTACCGGCGCCGGCGGTATGCTTGGTGCGGCGTTATATGAACATTTTGTTAGAAAATATCCGGTGTTGGCTACCAGTCTTCATTCAACTGAATCATGGATTCAGCCGTTGGACGTGCGCGATCGCGCCGCGTTTGAAAAAGTCGTGTCTTCGTTCCGGCCGGCGTATATTTTGCATCTTCCGGCTGTAACCGACCTGGAATGGTGCGAAAAACATTTGTCGGAGGCATATGCGGTGAACACCCTACCGGTCAGGCATGCGGCTGAACTTGCGACACAATATGGAGCGAAATTGGTGTATATTAGTTCCAGCAACGTTTTTGATGGCGAGAAAAAATATTACACTGATACCGATGAGCCCAATCCGCGCAATGTTTATGGTCTAACCAAACAAATGGGGGCGCTCATCGCCGAATATTACGCGCGCGATTATTTAATTTTACGTTTGGGATGGCTTATGGGCGGCGGGCCGCTTACAGACACCAAGTTTGTCGCTAAAATTGTTCAGCAAATAATCAGCGGCAAAAAAGAGCTCCACGCCCTGACGGATAAATCCGGGTCAATTTCCTATACCCGCGATGTCGCAAAAAATTTAGAATTGCTTCTCTTGGCGGGCGCTCGCGGCACCTATAATATGGCGAGCCTGGGTTATGCCACGCGTTATGACATCGCGCGGAAGATAGTAGAAATACTGGGATATGGCGAACAGATACGGGTGACTCCGGTCGCCGCTGGTTTTTTTGCCGCCACGTTCACGACGCCCCGTTCAGCGTCGGAGTGTTTGGTGAATGAACGCTTAATTAAGGAAAGATTGTCGCGTATGCGCCCTTGGCCGGAAGCGCTGGAAGAATATTTGGAGCGCGATTTTAATTATGCTTTTAATACCCAAACCGTTCAGCCGGGGAACGCTGTTCGTCCGGCGGCGCAAACATTATAATATATGACCAAAATTCTTGATGATAGAGCCAAAATACTCTGGCTTGATTCGCAAAATATGCTTGGTTCGCTAGAGCAACTCTCCGAGCAGATAGACGAAGCGCATTTGGCGGTGGAAAAGATAGTAGCGCCGGAAAAGTTTAAAAAAGCGAGCGCTATTGTTGTGTGCGGCATGGGCGGTTCCGCGCTCGGGGCGCATATTTTGAAAACGGTATTTGCCGGCCAGCTCGCGACGCCATTTGAGATTGTGAATAATTATCATCTTCCGGCTTGGGTCGGTAAAAATACCCTAGTTTTAGCGATTAGTTATTCCGGAACCACCGAGGAGGCGTTGTCAGCTCTTTCTGAAGCAAAGGCACGCGGGAGTATGGCGGCGGTGATTACCTCCGGCGGCAGTTTGCGCGCGTCAGCAAAGAAAAATAATTTACCAGCGATTGTTTTTACTGTCAACCATAATCCATGCGGCAGTCCGCGAATGGGGCTGGGTTACTTGCTTTTTGGCGCGCTGATGTTTTTTGCCAAGTGCGGGTTTATTCGGTTTGGATCAAGAGAGCTCGGTGAGGCGGTTTCCACTGTTAAAGAATTCGGGAAAAAATTTGGTGTGGCCAGGCCGGAGAAAAAAAATACCGCCAAACAATTGGCCACGGCATTGCTTGGTAAAACCGTTTGGTATATTGGGGCCGAACATCTCGCCGGTTCGGTTCATGTCGCCGCGAATCAGATGAACGAAAACGCCAAGCGTTTTGCCGGCTATTTTGTTATTCCCGAATTAAACCACCATTTGCTGGAAGGGATGATTTTTCCCAAGACTAATCCGGATAATGTGGCGTGGGTTTTGGTGGAGTCCGGCTGGTACTCCGCAAAAATTAAAAAACGTTTTCAGGTGACAAAAGAAATTTTGACGAAAAACAGAATTTCTTTTGTTAGTTATTCATGCGCCGCGCCCACCCAGTTTTTACAGGCGATGGAGTGTCTGGTACTCTTCAGCTACACCAGTTACTATTCAGCGCTTTTAGAGGGGCTTGATCCGACAGCGATACCGTTCGTGGATTATTTTAAGGCGGCGCTTAAGAAATGAGCTGATATGGATTTGTCGGTGATCACCGTTACTTGGAATTCAAAGGCTTTCATTGGCGAACAGATTCGTTCGGTTCAGGCTGGGTGCAAAGTAATTTCGTATGAACAGATTATTGTTGATAATGCCTCGGGCGACGGAACCGGGGAGTATATTCAGCAGGAATTTTCCGAAGTTAGGTTTATTCAGAATCGTAAAAATAGCGGGTTTGGCGCGGCCAATAACCAGGCGGCCAAAGAGGCAAGAGGGGAATATTTTTTATTTTTAAATCCGGACATGATAGTGGTGCCGGGAAGTTTGGATGCAATGGTCGCGTGGATGCGCGCGCGTCCAAAAGCCGGCCTCGCCAGCTGTCTTTTGGTTAATGAAAAAGGCGAGGCGAATTCGGAAGCCCAGCCGCGGCGATTTCCCACTTGGTTCGATCAGCTCGTTATTTTGTTAAAATTTCATCGTCTCTTTCCACGGTTGCTAAATAATTATATGTTTAAAGATTTTGATCCGGCTCAAGAGCAGACGGTGGACAGCGTGCGCGGGTCGTTTATGATAATACGGCGCGAGATTTATGATAAATTAGGCTGGGCGTTTGATCCCCGTTATTTTATCTGGTTTGAAGACGTTGATTTGTGCCGCGAGGTGCGGCGGCTGGGTTTTTCAGTAATGCATACGCCGGTTATCAAATGCGTTGATCATATCGGGCAGAGTTTCAAACAGCGCGCTTCTTTTTGGAAACACCGGCAGTTTACCAAGAGTATGGTCAACTATTTCAAAAAATGGGAACCATGGTATGTTTGGAAGACGTTGGCGTTGATTCGTTTTTTTAGCTTGCCGGTTGCCTGGGCGGCTTCTTTTATTTTGAAATAATGTGGCTAGATTGACTGTACAATTGGTAACGTGGAACGGAGCGAAATATATTCCGTATCTTTTCCAGTCACTTAAGAAGCAAACCTATGCTGATTGGGACTTAGCGGTGCTAGATAACGCGTCCAGCGATGGCACCGCGCGGCTGATTGAAAAAGAGTTGGCGGATTTTTCAAGACCGCATCGGTTGATTAGAAATACGGAAAATTCCGGATTTGCTGTCGGTCATAATCAATTATATCGCGAGGGCGTTTCTGACTATTTTTTATTGTTGAATCAGGATATGTATCTGGAGGCCGACTGTCTCTCTAAAATGGCGGCGTTTTTAGACGCGCATTCCTCCGCGGCGGCGGTATCGCCGCGGCTGATGAAATGGGATTTTGCCGCGCTCGCCAAACAGGGGCTTTCGGCAAGTTTTAGCACGTATATTGACGCTTTAGGAATCAAGGTATTCCGCAATCGACGGGCTATTGAACAATTTACCAAGCAAGCCTGGGTAGTCGTTAAAAAATTTATGCCCGCTGGCGGCATTTTGGAAGTATTCGGAGTGTCCGGCGCGTTTCCGCTTTTTCGCCGGTCGGCGATTGCTGAAGTAGTTTTTGCCGATGGCGCGATGTTTGATGAAACATATCATTCATACAAGGAGGACCTTGATTTGGCCTGGCGCTTGCGCGCGCGCGGGTTTGGATCCTATGTTCTTTTGGATACCATCGCTTATCACGATCGCACCGGGGCCGGTCCGAAGGAAAAAGATGATTTATCGGCGGCGTTCAACAAGCAAAGCCAGGCCAGCTGGGTGAAGTATCATAGCTATAAAAATCATTTGCGCACGCTCTATAAAAATGAGTGCTGGCAGAATTTTATCCTTGATTGGCCATGGATTGCCTGGTATGAAATAAAGAAATTTTGGTATTTTTTGTTTTTTGATCGCGGCGTTTTGAAAGGCCTCCAAGAGATTGGGCGAACACGAAAAGATTTAAATATTAAAAGACGGCAGATTAAAAAGTTGCGAAAAATAAGTTGGAAGGAAATAAGAAGGTGGTGGCGGTAAATATATAAAAATATGTGCGACGTTGCCATTGTAGCGGTTAATTATAAAATGAAGACGGATATTGAGCGGTGTTTTACGTCGCTTTTTGCCGATCTGGCTGATGATGCGCTGGCGGTCAAGGTAGTCGTGGTTGATAACGCCTCGGGCGACGGTATCAAGGAATTTTTGCTGGAAAAATTTCCGCAGGTTGTTTGTATTTTGCAAGAAACAAACAACGGCTTTGGCGCGGCGCAGAATGTTGGGATGCGTTCGGTGGAGGCGAAATATTATTTTGTGCTTAACCCCGACACTTATTTTTTTACCGGCGGCCGGCTAGTGCGGCGGTTGTTTGATTACATGGAGGCGCATCCGAAGACCGGCATCTTGGGCCCTAAGATTGTTTATCCTGGTGGTTCTCTCCAATATTCTTGTTATCGTTTCCCGACATTTTGGCAGCCGCTATTCAGCCGCACGAATTTTGGCCAGCGGGGGAGAGGCAAGAAAGTAAATGACCGCGCGCTCATGAAGGATTTTGACCATAAAAAAACCCGGCCGGTGGATTGGGTAATGGGTTCAGCGATGTTTGTCCGCGGAGCGGCGCTGAAACAAGTGGGGCTGTTTGACGAACGTTTTTGGATGTATTATGAAGACAGTGACTGGTGCCGGCGCATGTGGGAAGCCGGCTGGTCAGTTTACTATGCCCATGATATGCTGTTAGAACATGTGCATGGTCGCGGTTCCGCCAAGGTGCTGGGCATTTTTCGGGCGTTGATTAAAAATAAACTAGCCCGGGTGCATCTCGCGAGCTGGTTGAAATATATGTGGAAGTGGCGCGGAAATTATAAATATTATGGCCCCCGCTCCTAAAGTAGCTATTGTCTATCTGTCATACCACTGCGAGCCTTATCTTGACGATGTCGTCAGCGCGCTCAAAAAAATCACCTATCCGAAAGACCGGGTGGAGTTGGTGATTGTTGACAATCCGCATCCGGCGTATGGCAGTTCGGTGCGTTTTATTGAAGAAACCGTTTCATCAATATCCGGCAAGGAGCTTCCGCGCGTGACGGTTTTGCCGCAAGAGAAAAATCTTGGTTTTTCCGGCGGGAATAATGTTGGTATGCGGTGGGCGATGGAAAACGGATTTGACTACGTGTATTTGCACAACAACGATGGTTTTGCGACGGCCAATTTTTTGGAGCCGTTGGTTGAGGCGATGGAGGCAGATCTGTCAGTCGGCGAAGCGCAGTCGCTAGTGATGCTCTACCCGGACATTGATCTTATAAATACCTCGGGCAATTCATTTCATTATTTGGGAATTGGATATTGCAATAATTTTCGCGTGCGTAAAGACGCCGTTTGGCTGGCGCCGATGGCCGATACTAGATATGCAAGCGGAGCGGCGGTTTTGCTTCGCGTCAGTTTTCTTGAGCAGTATGGCCTGTGGGACGAGGATTTTTTCTTGTATCATGAAGATATTGAATATAGCTTGCGTCTCAAATCAGCTGGGAAGAGGATCGTGACGGTGGCGGCATCAGTTTTTTATCATAAATATACGTTCGGACGGAACGCGGAAAAATTTTATTACATTGAGCGTAATCGTTTGGGCGTTCTGCTCATGTTTTATAAATGGCCAACGCTGATTTTGCTGTTGCCGATCGGTTTGGCTTTGGAGGCCGGCATGTTGCTCTTCGCGCTCCGGGGCGGGTGGCTTAAAACCAAACTCGCAACCTATTGGTACTGGCTAAAACCAAGCAGTTGGAAACTTTGGCTAGGGAAGCGCCGTCGCGCGCAGAGACTGCGGACGATAAGCGACCGAAAATTGCTTAGAAATGCCGTTAGTCGGGTTGTATTTAATGAAAGCGCGGTTCAGAATCCGCTTTTGCGCTATGTCGGCAATCCGCTCATGGCGGTATATTGGGCGGCAGCGAAGCGTCTTATTTTTTGGTAATTATTCCGTATGAGAATAAAGAAGGCGATTTTGACGGGAGGCGGACGAGCCACTAGACTGCGTCCGATTACCACCACCATCAATAAACACCTGATACCGCTCGCGAATAAGCCGATGATTTTTCACGCGATTGAAAAGGCGGTCGCGGCCGGCATTGAAGAGATTTTTATCAATGTGAACCCGGGAGAAACGCAATTGCAGAAATATGTCGGCGATGGCGGCCATTGGGGAGTGAATATAACTTTTTTTGAACAAACGGGCGGGCCGCTCGGCATCGCCCATGTGGTCAAGTGCGCGGAGAAGTTCATCGGCAATGATCCGTTAATGTTTTTTCTTTCCGACAATATCATACATGGCGGTTTTGAGCCGTTTTTTAAACAATTTGAAAAAGAAAAACTGGACTGCCTGTTGGCATTTGCCCAAGTGCCAGATCCGGAACGTTTTGGCGTACCGGCATTTTCGGCCGAGGGGAAGCTGATTGAGGTGTTGGAAAAGCCGCAAAATCCTCCCAGCCAGCTGGCCCAGACCGGTATTTATTTGTATGGTCCGAAAGTATTTTTTAAGGCCTTTGACCACATTCAAAAGAGCGCGCGCGGCGAATATGAGATTTCCGACATCCATTCCTATCTTTTGCGCGAGGGTTTTAAAGTTGGCTGGCGCGAAGTAACTGGTTGGTGGAAAGACACGGGAAAACCGGAGGATTTGGTGTTGACCAATAAATTGCTCTTGGACGAACTCGCGTTTGATCGGGCGAATTTTAGACAGCAGGGAACGGTTATTCCTGGGGCATCAATTGAGGGGCCGGTGCAAATAGGAATTGGCGCCACCATCGGCGCCGGAGTAAAAATTATCGGCCCGGTCATGATTGGCGAAAATTGCACGCTGGACGGGTGCGCTATCGGGCCGCATGTAACCATTGGCGCCGGGTCAACGATTCGTCAGGCTAACATCCGTGAGTCGTTGATTTTTTCCAATTGCACCATTGATTCATCTATTACTATCGCTGGGAGCATTGTCGGTGACCAGGCTAAAGTTCTCACCAATCCGGCCGGTAAGGAGCACCACTTAATTTTAGGCGATCACACTTTAATTGAATTGTAATTTTTTTATGTTTTTTTCCCGACGAACCAGCAAAGCCGCGAAGCCGTTCATCGGCAGTTACGAGGTGAAAGTGTTGTCGCTTCCGGAAGAGTGCGACTTTGAAGAAATAATTCCTTTTGAGCTGAATTTTATTTTTAAGCGGTATCCGGAGTACAAAGAACGCGTTCGGGCGATTCTAAAGAATGGGAAAGCTATCGGAGTGCGCACGGTGCTTCGGACGCCGGAAAATATTCTGAAGGCGGTGCACGCCATCAGCGTGTACAGCCAACATAATTATATTATTACCTGGTTGCCGAAATTATTGCGCGATAAGCATCTGCCGATTATTTCCGCCGCTGATGAAGAGCGCGCCAAGAGCCAGGGCAGTGATTTGCGCCAGGCGGTGGAGCTGATTGAGCGCGATCGGCTATGGTTTAGGCGGCTGGTTCTGATTGATGAAGAAAATAAGGGTATCCGGCCGGAGGAGCAACGGCTCATGACCGAGCTTTCCGAGCTCATTTACCCTTTGCAGGTTGATTATGCCGTTCATCGCGTCATCGCCGATAACGCCAACGAGCGCACGGAAATTGCTCAGACGATCGTCAAGATGTTGCTTTTTATCGGCCCAATAGCCCACATTCTGGAGCGTTACGCGGCCGGCATCGGCAAGATTTTTGCCGCTTTTACCGATGACTTGATGGGCGAAGCGGCGGAATTGACCGCTTTGCGCGGTTCCGGGTTTGGGTGGCGAGAGCTGGCCAAACGTTCGCGCATTTTATTACCGGTTTTGGCGCTCGCCACTTATGGCGCTTATTCGGTGGAGCACTTGATCGTGGGCGGGCGTTTAGTTTTGGGCGGAGCGGTATTCGGGTTTTCTGCCGTAGCGCTTTCGCTTACCACCGCCATTCAATCTTATTTTTTGTATCGGAGAAATGTTGAGCGTCTAAAAAAAGAGGGGAAAGTGGCGGCGGAAGCTTCTTCGGCCCGGCTGGCGCTTACTCAAGATTTTACCAACCCGGCTCGGTTGGGGCTTTTTGTCGGTGCCGCCGGCGCGCCGTTCATGGGTATATTAGGCGCCTATCTCGGCCTCATGAGCAACGGGTGGGCGCTGGCCGCCATTGGCTCAACCGAGTCAATCGTCGCCGGTTTGACGGTTATTTTGGCGGGGCGGATTAATGATTGGAGATTCCGGAGAAAGTTGCGCAGGCTTTTACCATCATAAGTCATTCCCAGTGTACGACAAAATGAAACACCACGGGCGTAACGTTACCGGGCCGGTAATCATTAGCATATCAGCATGTTTGGGAGAAGCGACAAAGTGGATGCCAAAATTTCTGTTTTTTCTTTTTTATTTTTTTAATAGCCAATCCAAAAATTTTTCTACCTGTCTCACATTTTTAAGGTAATATTTCGCTTGACTGATTTTAGATTGACCTACTCTTATAGTAATTTTTTGCCTGAGAGCAGAAAAAACATCCTCATCGGTTGTGTCATCTCCCAGATAAATAGGGGTGAATTTAATTCCTAATTTATTTTGCAGATATTCTTGGATAAATAAAGCGAATTTTCCTTTATTCCAATTCGACTTCGGGCGCAGTTCAATTACTTTTTTACTGAGCAAAATTTGCGGAGTGCCGAAAATATTTATCATCTTAATGATTGTATTGATATCCCTTTTCAACCCGGGCACCAAGATTGGATCCAAATTACGAAAATGAATTGCCAGTGACAAGTGTTTATCCTCTAATAATACGCCCGGATAATTTTTCTCTATTTTTTTAAAACTGCGTTTTGCGGCATTTAATAATTTTTTGGCGCCTGACGGCTCTGAAACACGGTTTTTTCTCTTTCCAATTTGCCATTCCAAACCATGATTGCCTGCGTAAATTATATTTTTTAAGCCCACCTTGCGTTTAATGTCACTCAGAGACCTGCCGCTGATGACTACCACAGAAAAATATTTAGAACATTCTAGCAATTTCATCCTGACTGAGCGTGGCAATGCCGCTTTGGCCGGAGTAATCGCCAACGGCGCAAGCGTGCCGTCGAAGTCGAGCATTATTAAAAGGCTCTTCGGTAAATTGAACCTCCATTTAATTTCATCTAAACTGTCAAACAAGCATTTCATTTTATTACAGGTTAACGATTGACTGCAGTAACTCGGCGGCCCAACGGTAAATATTGTAATTCTTTACGGACTCGCGCATCTTTTTCATGCGGCGATGCTGTTCAGAAGCGGGCATAGTCAGCGCCTCATGAATAGCTTCGGCGGTTTTTTCGGCGTTATAAGGATTTATGGTTAAAGCGCCCTTAAGGTCGCGAGCCGCACCGGTAAATTGGCTCAAAATCAACACGCCTACTTCGTCATCTCTAGAGGCGACAAACTCTTTGGCCACCAAATTCATGCCATCACTTAATGAGGTTACCAAACAAACTTGAGCCGCTCGATAAAGAGAGTAAAGACTTTCGTGTGAGTAGTGTTCTTTTAGGAGAACTATTGGTTCCCAACCGCTTATTCCAAATTTCTGATTTATTCTTTCCGCTTCTTTGGTAACGTCTTCATTAAATTGTCGGTATTTTTCCACTCCTTCGCGGCTAGGCGGAGCGATTTGGATGAAAGTAAACTGCTCTTTATAGGCGGGATGCATGTCGAAAAAAAATTCCAATCCTTTAAATCGTTCCAAAATTCCTTTGGTATAATCTAAACGGTCCACACCTATGCCTAAAATTTTATATTTTAAATTTAAATTTTCCAACAACTCGGATTTTTTGGCGTTATTGTCGCCGCCGGAATCCGTAAATGCCACACTGATGGGAAGTGGTTTGATATAAGTGGCGTGACCAGCGTGCGTGATGGAAAAGTTTTCCAGATCGGCCAGTGATTCAATCTCTTTACCCACGGTTTCCAGAAAATTATTACAATACTGCTGGGTATGAAAACCCAAAATATCCGCGCCCAACATGCCTTTGATAATCTCTTTGCGCCAAGGGCAAATACTAAATACTTCAGCGCCAGGCCAAGGGATGTGCCAGAACAATACCACCTCAGCGTCTGGTCGGCTCTTTTTAATCATTTCGGGCAACAAGGCAAAATGATAGTCCTGAACAAAAATAATCGGTCGTTGTGTGTCTTTTATTTCCGTCAGTAATGCCTGTACGAACTTTCCGTTGACTTTGCGATACGTCGTCCAATCCTCTTTTCTAAATATCGGGCGCGTATGTACCATATGGCACAGCGGCCACAACGCTTCATTGGAAAAACCCACATAATATCCCCGCACTTCTTTCTCTGTAAGCCAGAGTCGTTTTAAAGTGTATTTTGGCTCGTCGGGCGGTACCTCAATTTTATCTTGGCTATTTACAGTTTGTTTGTCGGCATCGCCGCTACCATGAGCCAGCCACAAGCCTCCGCATGCTTCCATAATCGGTTCTAGGGCCGTTACCATACCGCTGGCCGGCACTTCCCAATGTATCTCATTTTTCACCATTTTATGAATATACGGTTCGCGATTAGACACCACGAAGATTCGTCGATCTTTAAAATAAGCCTTAAAAAATTCTTTTAATCTTTCCGCTGTCCATGGCGAATCCAATTTTTCCAGACGCATTCTCGCTTCTTCGCTGGCTGAATTTCTAGCTAAAATCAAGCTTTTAGCCATTTTTGAAATTTCTATCGCTATAGGTTTAAAAAAGCCGGTGTTTTTTTGTGTCTCAAAATCGTTTTCCATTCTACCACTTCTTGCTTGGCGAACCATTTCAGCCATGTATAATATGGGTTTATAGATGATCCAATTTAGAATTAAAACTATCGCCAGAGAAAACAACAATGCTTGCAAAAATAGTCGCAGAGCGTTGGTTTTCCAAATTTGATTAATAGCATCATCAATATAATTCGCCCTTTGGAATACTGTCAAAACCCCGATAACATTTTCGTCGTCGTGTAGAGGCGTAGCAAAAATATATACCCTGTCTTTATTTAGAGTGGAGAAATTATCTTCAATGCTATCGGAGTCCATCGCTTTTTCAGAAATAGCCGCATCCTCGGATAATTCTTTTGGTAATTCCGCAGATTTTGCAAACAAACTGCCTTTATTATCGTAAACTGCTAGACCCAATAGCCTTTCGCGGCCAGCAAATTTATCTAAAAGTTTTTGTATGGTTGAAGTAGAGTTTCCTAAATACGAAGGCCTGATTGATTCTTTAAGACTGTCGGCCAAAAGAGCAGTGCGTCGTTGAAGATCAACGGTCAGCGAATCTTGTTGCCGATGAACTTGCTGGACAGTAAAGCCAAGAACGATCAAACTTACAATTACCACAACCACCGCGATAAGCGCGAGAAGTTTTTTCATAATTTATTGTTAATCCAGATTCAATCGTCTCTGATTTTGAAAAAAGTTTAAGTTGTCGGGCTGGCGGGGCTCGAACCCGCGGCCTCATGGTCCCGAACCATGCGCGCTACCAACTGCGCTACAGCCCGTCTTGGTTTTTTTCAATAAATATAACGGAAATAGTATTCTTTCGGTTTTAGTCCATTTTGAATCTTCTCTACCCATTCTTTATTTTTTTCGGATACACGGCTGACTCCAGTTTCGTGTTGGAATAACGGATCAACCGCTCGCGATTTGCAGAATATATGCTGGGTGTAGTTATTGGCGTCAAGCGCGAAACACCGATGATCAGTTATTCGTCTGTGCAGACGCTTAATATCCGCGTCGGCGGGAAAATGAACGGCGATTAGGTCGCGCACCGCCTGGTCGGTGGTGTACAAGTCGTTGATCGTAATATATTTTTTTTCCAGCGCGCTTTTGAGGTACTCGGCGGTGGCCTGAAACAGCGCCGCAGTAACGGCTCCGCTGAAGTGCCGCGAGCTAAAACGCATGAAGAAATCGGCAAAAGCCTCGGCCTCCGCATAATCTTTAAAGACCCAGCGGCCATTTTTAACCGTCAGATTCTCCAAATAGTCGTTCGCCGTCTCTCGGCCGCACTCCGCCGAGATTATACCATCTCGCAGAATATAATCAATACGGTCGGCGCACAGGTCCGGCAAATCCGTTTCTTTGAGGGGGAAATTGGTGTCGTCTAGAATAAATTCCAGATTAAACCCGTGGCGCGACAAAATCAGCGGTAATTCGGTGCTTTTTACATAAGTTTCGTGTGTTTCGTCCTGGTAATTTTGTTGGGCCGGCGATGATGACAGAACGTAATCAATAACATGGGAAAAAGCCGTGTGGGAAATATCATGAATCAATCCGGCTATCTGTTCTTCCCGCGGCGCCCCGAATTTTTTTAAGAGAAGATAGACGCCGACCGAATGAGCAAAACGGGTGTGCTCCGGGTCGTTAAGTTTTTCCACGTCTTCAGTCCAGGTGGGCAGATAACCAGCCTGATCCACCCCTTTCAGACGTTGCATGGCCGGGCTGTTGATGATTTCTATCGCCGCCGGATCGTCAATCATCGCCTCGCCGTAGACTAGGTCGTTATAATGAATTGGGTTCATGTTTTACTCTTGTGGATAATTTCTTTTGATTATTTCAAATTTAGCTAGTATTAGCTAAATTTTAGTCATTTGACCTAGACTAAATAATCATATATACTGAAAATATGGCAAAAGAAATAAGTAAAAGACAACTTGACGCTCTAAAAGTAATTTACCAGGGGCAACAATCCTCTGGTTTTCCGCCTAGCCTAGCAGAATTGCGCGGCGCTCTCAGTGTAGCATCAAACCAATCAGTAATCAACCTTTTGGAGGCTCTGGAAGAAAAAGGATACATAAAACGCGAGGAGGGCCTGGCGCGCGGGCTTAGAATTTTGCCCAAAGGTTTTAACGCCCTGGGGGTTGATTTACTGACGCCGATCGCCGGCGGCAGTTCCTGCGGGTCTTTTGTAGAGGCGATTCATGAGGTTGGCAATTGGATGACTTTGCCCAGAACTGCGTACAAAGATGACGTTAGAGAGTCGGGCGATAAACTGTATGTTATACAAGTCCATGGCGACAGCATGATTAACGCGGGTATTCAGGACGGCGACATCCTGCTTATAAAACAATCGCATGAATATAAGAACGGGGATATTGTCGTGGCTAGGAGCGATGACGGCACCACGGTAAAACGTTTTGTCCACGAAAATAAAAGGGTCTATCTCAAACCGGAAAATCCGGCTTACAAAAATATCCCGTTTTATGATGATTTATTTTTGGATGGTAAAGTTATTGCCAATTTATCTACTTTAAAACGAACTTATGGATCAAAAAATCAATAGCGCGGTATTAAATAAAATTTTTCGCAATTCCAGCATGCAGTACGGCTTAAAGGAGTTTGAAAATATTAAACCGGTAGAGGCGCTGGATATTTTTGAGAAAGAAAAAGGGAAATTTTATATTAAATGTCTTAAACGCGATAAAGATATTTTGCTTTTAAACGTGGAAAAAAATCAAGGTCGGCCCGAAGAGATTATCCGCCAGCTTTGGCTCATAAAATTAACCAAACATTACAATTATCCGCTGGAGCGGATTGACTTGGAAAAAGATATTAAATTCGGTCACGAAATTCATGCCAAGGCCGCCGATGTTGTTGTTTATCAAGAAGATAAACAAACCCCGCTTATTATCGTGGAGACTAAAAATCCAGCGGTGGACAAGGGTTTGGACCAATTAAAAACTTACATCAATTCCGAGGGCGCGCCTATCGGCGTATGGAGTAACGGCGTGGAAAAAGTAGTGCTGTACCGCCCTTATCCGCGCGAATTCCAAACCTTGCGCGATCTGCCCCGCGCCGGCCAAACCATTGACGATGTTTTGGAATCCAAATTGACCTTGGATTCTTTGGAAAAAGAATATGATTTGGTAAAAATTTTAAAAATAATTGAAGAGCTGGTTTTGGCCGGTTCCGGCCGGGATTCCTTTAATGAAATTTTTAAACTCATCTACGCCAAGTTATTTGACGAAAAAGAAGCAAAAATGCGGCCGGAACAAGAGGTTTTGTTTCGTTCATCCAAGGATCCGCAATTAACTTACAATAACATCAGCCGCTTGTTCGCCGGCGCCACTCGTGAATGGTCAGGAATATTTGACAGCCACGAAACCATCGGCCTTTCGCCCGGGCATCTGGCGGTTTGCGTCACGGAGTTGGAAAAAATTAAATTGCTGGATTCTAATTTAGAAGTTATTGACGCGGCGTTTGAGTATCTTTTGCCTGATGTGGCCAAGGGCAAGAAAGGTCAGTATTTTACCCCGCGTCATGTTATTGCTATGGCTGTGAAGATGTTAAATCCCAAAGACGGTGAATATATAATTGACCCAGCCTGCGGCAGTGGCGGATTTTTGGTACAGACTATGAAGTATGTTTGGGCTAATGGCTTGAAAACCGCCCCCAAAGATGCGCGGGTGGAGTATGCCCGCAAATATTTATATGGCATTGATTTTGACGAAAAATCGGTAAAAATCGCCCGCGCCCTAATGCTTATTGCCGGCGATGGCAAGTCTCATATTTTAAATTTAAATTCACTCAATCCCAAGGAGTGGCAGGGTGATGAGCCGGAAAAATTGCGCGCTCGAGCCGAATTGCAAGAACGTCTGCGCAGTTTTGATGATTATGATCAAAACAGACAGAACCGAGATAGTTTTAAATATTTTGACTTTGACATTTTGTTTTCCAACCCGCCTTTTGCCGGCGAAATAAAAGAAAATTTGCTTTTTCGCGAGTATGAGCTGGCCAAAAACGACAAAGGCAAGGTGCGCAATAAAATGGAGCGGCATATTTTGTTTATTGAACGTTCGCTGGATTTGGTGCGTCCGGGCGGGCGGCTGGCGATTGTCTTGCCGCAGGGCGTATTTAACAACAGCAATATGGAATATGTGCGCGATTATCTTTTAGACAAGGCGCGCATTCTGGCAGTGGTAGGACTTGATGTAAATACATTCAAGCCGCACACTGGCACAAAAACGAGCGTGATATTTTTGCAGAAGTGGAACGAAAAAGAGACACCACCAAAAGATTACCCAATTTTTATGGCGGTATCCAAAAAATCTGGCAAGGATAACTCCGGCGATTACGTCTATCGCAAGGATAAAGACGGCCAGCTAGTTTTTGATGGGCAGGGTAAAAAGATTTTGGAGCATGATTTGGACAATATTGCCGATGAGTATTTGAAGTTTATTGAAAAAAAATAGCTTTATGATAAAAAATGGAAGAATAATTTTGAGATTGATTTTGTTATTATTTTTTGTTGCGCTTCTTAGTATTTTTTTTATTCAAAAAGCACATGTTAGCCCGATTCACTTTAGTTTAAAAGAAGGAGAAATATCTTGTGAAACGACAGAAGAATGCCTTAAAAAAGTTAAGGACAATATATCTAATGAAGCAACACAACAGTTACAGATCAAGAAAGATGAATTTAGAAGAGCTACTTCTATTCTTGTATCATTTGCGTTAATTCCGATAGAGTATAAAGTTGACTTTGAAAATAGTTCTTATTTAAAAGTTTGGATAACAGACACAAATCAAAAGAAAAATATTACCAACTTTTCTGTTACATGTAATTTTAATGGCGTATCCAAAAATCTAAAATACCACGACCGTCTTACTATTTATAAAAATTTGGGATTGGACGATTTTCAAGGAGAACTTTTTGACCGATTTGATGGGTGTCAACAATCACCAGGTCTTATCTCAATTAAGGGCCCATTCGTTTGGCCGAAGGGAGAATTTTTTAAGGTGTCGTTTGAGAGGGATTTTAAATTTATTCCTCAACTTAAATGGACAAGTATATTTTTAATTTTCCTTCAGTCTTTTGTCGTTACATTACTTGTTTTGCCTATTTTAAAACAAGGTGGATTGTATATTACGAAAGGAATAAAATATTTCTTTGATGAATGATATGCCATTTTCTATCATACAAAAATCACGCCTTGAGGGCGAATCACGTTTAGATGCTGATTATTATCAGCCAGAGTATTTAGATTTAAATAAAAAATTGCAGGCTTTAAAAACAAAAACAATTGAAGATATTTCAGAATCGGTTGTTAGCTTCGGTGCTTATTCACTGACCAGCTACATTGAATGGCAAAATTCAGGAGTGCCGTATATAAATGTTGGCGATGTGCATGAAGGGTTTGTTGATTTATCTAGTGTTAAGTATATCAGTGAAAAAGCTGATGAGATACTTAAAAAATCACGCGTTAGCGAGGGGCAGGTTCTGCTCACTATGGCAGGCACAATCGGCAACGCAGCGGTGGCTCATAAATTTCCAAAAAAAGTAAACGCCAATCAAGCAATAGCCAAGATTACCCCCAGCAGTAGTATTTCACCGTATTTTTTAGTCGCTTTTTTAAATTCAAAATACGGGCGTTTGCAAACTCAGAGGGAAATTGTAAGTAGCGTGCAAGCAAATATTTTTTTAGGAACCATTAAAAAATTTAGAGTTCCAATTTTTGATGAAAAAGTGACAAAGAATGTTGAAAATACCTACAAAGATTTTTTAAATACTTTACACAGCGCAGAACTTTCCTATACACAAGCCGAGCAATTATTTTTAAATGAGTTAGGCATTGACAATCTCCAGACTGAGATTGAAGATAAATTTTTTACCGCGGTTATTAATTTGTCGGAAGTACAAGAAGCAAATCGTCTTGACGCAGAATATTTTAATTCTCCCTGCAATAAAATGTTATTAAAAATAGGCAAAAAACAAACCGCAGGGCTCTCTGAATTGGCAGAGATGACCAAAGGCGTAGAGCCCGGCGCGGAAGCTTATCAAGATGTTGGTAAGCTGTTTATCCGTGTCAGTAGTATTTCTAAAGATGGGCTTATTGATAAAACCCAAAAATATATTAGTGAAGAATTATACGACGAATTTAAAAATGATTATCAGCCTCAAGTTGGGGAGATTTTGTTAACCAAAGACGCTTCGCCCGGCATGGCATGTATAATTCGCGAGCCGGTTGAGGGCATTATTTCGAGTGGTGTAATGCGTTTGAAATTAAAAGATAAAATCAATCCAGAATATTTAACACTTGTTTTAAATTCAATGGTCGGTCGTCTGCAAGCCGAGCGCGACGCGGGCGGTTCAATTATCGCTCACTGGAAGCCCGAGCAAATAAAAAATTTAATTGTTCCTATTTTGCCCGTTTCAACGCAAAATAAGATTGCGGACTTGTTGTTGCAGTCTTACCACGAGCACAAGAAAGCCGCCGAATTGTTGGAAGAGGCAAAATTAAAGGTCGAGGAAATGATAGAAAATAAGTAGTAATTATAAATATGAGGAACCCTAAACATCTTTGTGAAAAATGTTGGGAGAAAAAGAATGGTGAAATAAAAATTCAAGAGGGCGTTACAACAACTAACATGTTAACTTGTGAGGAATGCGGACAGAGAAATGAATATACAATTTTGGATATAAAAAATAATTCGTAGTAGATAGAGCGAGCGGGGGTGGAGGATGTGTGGCAGAGATTCTTGTTAAGGGCGAAATTATCGCCTCGACTGCGACTGAAATAAGTATTCCCAAAACCTCGATAATTTAGTGGGGTTTTGTTTTTATAAAATTTTAGAAATAGAGGATATGCTTAAAATATAAACATACCTTCATCAAAAAAAGTCTGCTTTGGAGAGAGGAAGGGTTTCATGGATCGAACCCATGAAGCAATTCTGGAAAGCCGCTCACCACGCCAAAAAATTAGCGACGTCAAACGATTTTTTTTACGAAATCAAATCGTTTGTGGCACAACCCGGAACGAACCGCCGCCTCGGGGGTAAAAAAGTGTTGTGGTTGTGGATAGTGTTGTCGAAAATCTTGAACGATGTTCGAACTTTTTACGAACGGAATTTTTAAAACATTTTATTGGGCGGGCGGCAGGAAGGGGTTTAAGGGGAGGGAATGCCGCCCGCCCACAAAATCGCCGAAATTTCAAAAATGTTAGGGGCTTTTTTGGCGACGGCGTGTTTTGTCGTGCCCCGCGCACGGGGCGCGCCGCTGTCGTAGCAATTTTGCGTTTGCGTTAATAGTTTACCTGATTTACAATAAAAAGCAAGGCCAAAATTGCCGAGTATCATTAGTATTTTGGCTAAATTTAGCTATAATAGTCCAAAATTAGGGCGTCGCCGTTTGACAAAAGCCCAATTTTGTGCTATTATAAACAGTTCTTTTTGTAATTTTTCCGGTTTTCTTTTGGCTTATTATGTTAGTAAGCGGAAAGAAGGCTGGCAAACCAGCACTTCCTCTTTGCCGTTTTGGCGAGGAGTTAGCTTTCTCGTAATCGAGGAGGCAAAGGAAAAGGAAGATGGACACACTCCGTTCCACGGCGCACCTGCAGAAGGAGCTCGGAAACGATCTGTTCAACGTGCTGATCAGCTCCGACAATACGGCGGCGGTTCGGGAGTTCGCGGCGAAGCTCGCCGGTATCCTTCCGACCACCGTGACCATCGTCGGTCGCACCTACGACATCCTCGGCCTCCTCCGGGAGGGCGAGGACTACGTCAAGGGCGACACCATGGTCACCCGGGCCAAGGAAATGACCGCCGACCTCGGCCAGGACGAGGGCGAGTATCTCCTCGCCCACCAGGACGAGATCCCCGCGGCGTTGCGGGGTAAGGCGGCTTTCGTCTTCACGGCCTGGCGGCACCCGGACGATTCCGGGAGCGTCGCCTACGTCTGCTGGAGCGGCGACCGCTGGGTCCGGCGCTGGGTCTGGCTCAGCCGCGTCTTCGGCGGCGGCTGCCGGGTGCTTCGTCGCAAGTAGGGGGACTTGGTTACTCGGACTCTCGAACCCTCGGGTTCGCGTCTCCGATCCTCGTTCCCTTTGGACCCTCGTCTCGACAATTCGCGCAAGCGAAACGTCGGGGCGAGGGTTCTTCTATTTTATTAAAATTTTTGGTATACTCTTTTTAGATTTTACAGACGGCACCGGCTACGGCTTGTGCCTGAAAAATCTCGCTATTTCTTTTGCTTCAGAATGTGGCCGGCTACGGCTTGCCACAGCGTAAGCGGTTATAGTGAAAAATAAAGATACTTGGTGCAATGTGCTAGGGAGATAACGTCTTCAAAAACAATACAACCCCAAGAGTATTCAAGGGGCGGTGGTATGGGCGGCCATTTGCACAAAAGAAGCGGCACCCGGACAATTCCGAGAACGTCGCCTACGTCTACTGGAACGACGACCGCTGGATCCAGAACTGGAACTGGCTCAACAACGACTTCAACGGCAACTACCGGGTGCTTCGTCGCCAGTCTCTTTATTCTCCCTCGGCTTCCGCTGGGGGAGTTGCTTTTTTAAACAGCGATAGCCATTTGCCTAACATTTTGCCTGAGTTAATTAGTTTTTGGGATAGTTGCGTATATGTATTAGTATTCATACCTTTTGTTTCCCAAAGCAAAGTCAGAAAAAATTTTAAGTTGTCTAATTTATTGCTTAATTCGTTTAAAACAATAAATTTATTTTCTTTTTTACTAAATTGCGCGATAAGAGTTTTTTCTAGTAATTCTAAAAAACAGTTATCTATTTTCGCTCCTAAAGTATATCTAGTCAAGCGAGGCAAACTGCTAAAATAATTATGCCATATCAAATAAGCATTTTTGAACTCGGTAAGAAGCGGAATTTCAGCACTAATTTGCCCATTAGCAATTTTGCCGAGGGGGGGGGGCTTAATAGCCGTATCGGCGGAAAAATTCAATTGAGTCATAGTTACGCAAATATTATTTCTCTAGAAAATTTATGTTTTGCTTGGCAAGAATTTATAATTGGCAAGAAAAAGAAAATAGATGTTATCAAATTCAGCCGCAACTTAATGGACAATATTGTAGAGCTTCATGAGGAATTAGTCAACCGAATTTATCGTCATGGCGGCTATGAAAGTTTTTATGTCACCGATCCCAAGCGACGGCATATTCATAAAGCTAGCGTACGCGACCGGCTACTTCACCATGCTGTTTATCGCATTTTATACCCATTTTTTGATAAAACTTTTATCGCCGATTCATATTCGTGCCGTGATGACAAAGGTATGCATAAGGCCATTAACCGTTTTAGAAATTTGGCATTTTGCGTAGGCAAAAATCACACTCGCACTTGTTGGGTTTTAAAGTGTGATATAAAAAAGTTTTTTGCGAGTATAAATCATAAAGTGCTCAACAATTTTTTAGCCGCCCATATATCTGACCAGTATATTATTTGGCTTCTAAAGAATATTATCGCCAGCTTTCACACGATAAATCAGCCCGATGTCGGCTTGCCACTAGGCAATCTCACCTCGCAGCTTTTTGCAAATGTTTACCTCAACGAGTTTGATCATTGGGCAAAACACACACTTAAGTCTCATTATTATGTTCGGTATGCCGATGATTTTGTTTTGATGTCTCGTGATAAATATAGGCTTGAAAACGCGGTGCCAAAAATTGCGAAATTTTTACAGTCCAAATTGAAGCTTTCACTTCACCCCGATAAACTGTTTATCAGTACAATATCATCGGGTGTCGATTTTTTGGGCTGGGTTCATTTTCCGCGTCATCGCGTGCTACGCATTAAAACAAAGGAAAGGATGTTTAGAAATATACGAAACTCAATCAGCGAGGCTGGTCTTACCTCATACCTTGGTCTAATTAGTCACGGTAATACCGTCGGATTACGCAAACAAGTAATAGGGGAATATTGGTTGTGGCAGGGGTAGCCTTATTTTATCAGCTCGTCAACTTTTATTTTAAAAACTCTCGCAATTTTATTTAAAGTCAAAAGGGACGGATTTTGTAACCCACGTTCTAAACCGCTGATATATGTTCGGT
Organism: uncultured Gammaproteobacteria bacterium; assembly: GCA_964531745.1. Classification (GTDB taxonomy): domain Bacteria; phylum Patescibacteriota; class Patescibacteriia; order Magasanikbacterales; family GWA2-37-8; genus JACRFW01. Next base: position 1,317 of record CAZHFX010000009.1, on the reverse strand, counting down.
GTACTTTTAATTTTTTTGCGACATCACCTTGCGACATGCTTTTTTCTTTTCTAATTTGACGTATTTTATTAGCAAATCGTTTGACTATTTTATTCATAGAGTTGTTATCCACATGGTTAGATTGTCTTTATTATACCGATTTTGGTATAATTGGTCTATATAGAGTTATAGCTTTCCAATTCAAGGGGTTAAAATTTGCCACGTGCGTATGGGTGGGTGGGACAAGCGTGGCTACATATATTGTCTTTTTCGTTCATAATCGGCGGTGCATTCGCCAAAGCGAATACGACAAAACACGTCGTCGCCAAAAAAGCCCCTAACATTTTTGAAATTTCGGCGATTTTGTGGGTGGGCGGCATTCCCTCCCCTTAAACCCCTTCCTGCCGCCCGCCCAATAAAATGTTTTAAAAATTCCGTTCGTAAAAAGTTCGAACATCGTTCAAGATTTTCGACAAAACGAAACTTCCAGAATTTTGAAGGGAATTATTATTTTCGGCGGCGGCGCGGGCGGCGGCGTTTTTGGCCAAATCGCCAACAATTTTAAAACCCCCCACCCACAACCATGACACCTTTCACCCCCCGAGGCGGCGGTTCGTGGTCGCCAGTAGGCGACCCAGCGCCACAGCGCTGCCGTGCTCTGACACCACTATTTTTTTAACGTCACGTTTTACATTTTCATTCTTAAACAAAATGAATATGACAAAATATTTTCTCTACGCACGCAAATCTACAGAAGATGAAGAGCGGCAAGTCATGAGTATTGAAGCACAGCTTGCCGAACTAAATGAATTTGCCAAAAGAGAAAATATTTTTATTGCCCAAACCTTCATAGAAAGTAAGAGCGCAAAGAAACCAGGCAGAGAGATCTTTAACGAAATGATGGCCGCCGTGCATAAAAGCAAAGAACCAGTAGGACTGCTTGCTTGGCACCCGGATAGACTTGCAAGAAATAGTATAGACGGCGGCCAGATTATCTACAGCATTGATACTACTAAAATAGTTTCTTTGCGTTTTCCAACGTTTTGGTTTGAACCAACGCCACAAGGACTATTTATGCTTCAAGTCGCGTTTGGGCAATCAAAATATTATTCCGACAACCTGTCGGAAAACGTCAAACGTGGCGTTCGCCAAAAACTCAGGCGCGGCGAATGGCCGACCAAAGCTCCTTTTGGATATGTGAATAATGCAAAAACAAGAAACATAGAACCCGATGAACTTAAATCCAGAGCAGTCAAAAAAGTTTTTGCAGAATTTGCTACCGGCAATTTAACTTTATCCAGCATGTCCGAGCGCCTGAGTTTTTGGGGCGTGGTGAGC
>CAZHFX010000008.1:19940-34437 GCA_964531745.1 uncultured Gammaproteobacteria bacterium | reverse complement strand
GCCTCGGTATGCTGATTGTAAATATCCGGCGCGCCTTCAAGCGCGTCAATCGGCAACCAGGTAAGGCAGGGGAATTCATTGTTCTCGGCATTGATGGCGCGCGTTTTATCCTGTTCCAGACAGAAGCCGCGCCACCCCACGAACTTGCGCACGTCTTTCTTTTTTTCACACACGCCGTCAATTGTCCCGTCGGCACCATTACGATGGCAATCAGTGTCCCCGCCGCAGGCCTTGCCGTCTTGGTCGCCTCCCTGGCAAATGCCGCCCGGTACGCCGCGTACCTCCGTTCCGTCAGCTTTTTCAATAATTGGTTCAACACTGCTCGGCTTGCTATAGTTGAAATAACGCGTCAGAACGCCGCCGTAGCCGACTTTGGTATAATCGCATTCGCAGGCATTGCTCTCCGGCGCTCTTTTATATTCAGTAGACGGATAAGACTCATCGCAGACATTCGCCTGCGAGAAATTCGGCGATTCTTTTATTCTCTTCGTGTGCGGGAAAGGCGAAGTCTTTTCCGGATAGGCGCGGCAAGTTTGCGCCGGGCTACCGGCCAGACTGGCGCTGTCGCCGCCGCCGTGGATCTCTTTAATACATACGCCGTTGACGCAAATGCCGCGGTTCCCGCCACCGCACGCCGCGCCCTCCCGGCCGCAAAGTGAATCTGTCGCCTCCGCGCCCGCCGCGCAATTGGAATTTGTCCCTCGGCCGCAGGGAATGCTCTTCACCAGCCGCCAATCGGGATTCGCGGTGGTGGAAACATTAAACTGGGTCAGCTCTTCCAGCGGATACAAGCCGAGAAGGGAATAACCGTCATAATCGCGCCCCGACCAGGTAACATTGCGGTCGCGATAAAGGCTCTCCGTGAGCAAATTATCGGTATAATCGCTTTTCACTTCACTGCCGCAATCCTCGCCGGTGCCTTTTTTACTGCAACGCTCCAGCGACTGGCATACCTGCTTGGTCCGGCCCGAGTCGTCGGTCGTCTGAAAATAGTGCGAACACTGCAACCACTCGCCACACTCGCGGTCGGACGTTACTTTAAGAATAACATTGCTGTCATTGGGCTTATCGGAAACGGCTGACGCCACCGCCGGCACCGGCGCGCTTTTTTTCTCGCTCTCTGCATAGCTCAATTCACGCGACCAGCGCTTCTTTGGATTGTCCGTTTGATCAAACAGAGCGCAACCGGTTTTCTGGCTGACCGCGCCGACGCAATCGCCCCCATTCAATTTGACGGGGTCATTGATAAGGTAATAGGCCCGGCTGACATTCTTAGACGGGTCGGCAATATTCGTGCTCAGATGGTCAACAAACTCGGCGCATCGGTCTTGGCTGTTTTTGCACTCTCCGACGAAATTTTGATATTTCGCAGTGTTGCCGTACGACCACAGGCCGTAAGCGCCGCTATTTTCAAAAAAATCGGGATAACACGGCTGGCTGTCAATATCGGCGCATTGGGCCCCTATGCCGCAATCGCTGTCGCCGGAACAGTACCCACTGCTGTTCCCTGAACATTTTCCCACTCCTTTCCAAAACCAACCGCTGACTTTATTGCTATTTACAGTCACATTCGTCCGGTAGGCGCAAATTTTCTGCCCGACCACGTCCGGATCCTTGAAGTAATACGGGGCGTTCGCGGTATCGGTATAAACACTGCAACCCACGGCCTCTTTCGGGCAGAGAGTCTTCTCGTAGCCAGCGGCACCGTTGGGGTCATTTTTAATCGTGGTCGTCGCGTATTTCACCCCGGTGGGCGTGGCTTTGGCGATGCCGGCAACGGTACAGCCCAAATCAACCCGGTTGCACGTCGCCGGCTTATTCGCCACCAAATATATGGGGCTCTCGGCGGGAGTGTCCCCCGGAATATACACGGTTGATTCCACAAAACTGCCGGCGCCGGCCGCTATTTGGATTTCGCTCGCCGAATGATTTAGAATCGGCTCTTCAAGATAACACCCAACCGCTCCGACCGGAACCGTGCATGAATAAGTGTCAGCGCCCAAAACCACGCTCGCGGTGGCGCCGCCGTTAGCGGTAAGCCAGACATTATAAGCCCGCGCGCCCTCATCGCCCGTTTGATACGCGCCGTTGTTATCCGTCGTAACGGTATTTTGCGTATCCAAAACCGCCGTACAACCAATCGCTGACGCCCGGCAAAGCCGGCTAAAATTGGTAAGATTGACCGGTTTGTTGTTGGCATCGGCGTACGCCGCGCAACCAAGCGCCTCGCCCGGCAAATTATCGTCCAAATTGCTGTCACAGACCGCGGGGACCGACAGAGTCCTTTTGACCAAATAAATTAAATCCGTGGAGTGGTTAAGTGAAACATTGTCAACCCACACGCTCCCGCCGCCAGCCGGAGTGAAAATAAGCACGCCCGAGGCGGCGGCGCCCCCGGCCTCAACCGACCCTAAACGATAATAATTCCAGGTATCGCCGGGAGTAATTGTGCCGAGCGTTTCCGGCGCGCCATCATCTCTTTTTAACTGCACAGTTACCAAACGGCCCGCGCCTTTGGCCCAAAAAGCCGCCTCAAACCTCGCCCCGAGGTCAAGCGCGGCCTTCTTTGAACCGCCAGCGCTGCTGATGAAAAGCGAGTGCTCGCCGGTATGAGTTGATTCCGCCGATAATTGTATCGCGCCGCTCCAACCCCGAAGAGCCAGCGTCGTAGACGCGTTTTCAAACGTATCTTCAAAAATCTGCCCGGCAATGCCGCCGCTCGTTCCCTTGTAGGCGCGGCAAGTATCAACATTTGCTCCGCAAGTTTGGCTTTCGCCGGCGCTATTTTTCGCCCCGCCGGGCAAACCGTTATAGAAACAACTGCCGTCGCGCAACTCGCCATTGTGCAAACAGCGTCCGTTTTCATCCAATTCAGGGTTGCTCAAACGATAGGCCGTGCAGGCGGACGAAACCGGAATGGTAAAAGAAAGCAACCGGTAAAAAATGCGCCCCTCTTCATCATTAAACTGACGGCAATCGGCCGAAGCCGCCCCGCTTTTATAACGCTCTTCAGTACACTCGGCTAAATTATTTTGTAATTCTTCCGCGTCTTTGTAAAAATATTTAGGCGCGCCTAGCGGGCCGTTTTCCTCCTCTTTATTTTCCACTAAAATATATGTTTTCAACTGGAACCCGGCCGCGCGCGAGCCTTCGTAGGTGATGTAGGTCTTGCCTTTATCTTTTTCCGGCATTACGCATGGGCGCAATTTGGTGAAATATTCCGTCTTCTCCAGCCCCCCATCTGTCGTGCCTAAATTGGTAAAGCCGGCGCACCCTTCATCGGCCGCGGCGCAAACGGTGCCGGACGACGGAACAACATAGGCCAGCGCCGCTCCGGTGGAGTAGCGGCTGGGCATTTCCCGATAGGCGGCATACCCAACGCAGGCGGCGGCGCACTCATCGTTCCATTTGATTTGGCCGTCAACGATTTCACGTGGCGTGTAACGGCCAGGAACTGGCTGTCCGCCGGCAGACGGAGTGTACGAATTACAGCTAACTTCATCTTTAATACAAACCGCGGCGTAATTTTTACAAGCGCTGTCCGGTTTTATTCTATTCAGGTCGGCCACCGATTCTGGCCAGTCTACTACTTCTGGAGTGGCTGGTTTGGCATCATAACAATTTAAATAATTCGGCGCTTTTTTCAAATACAGCAGATCATTGGTGTCAGAGGCGTTCACCAAAAATGCCGAGCAACCCTCCGAGCCGGCTGAACAGCTATTAGAAACATTTTTATTAAAATAAATGTCCGCGCCCTGCCACTCCCCATTTTGCTGGCTCAAACTGTAGGCGGTGCAACCGGAATTTTGTTCGGAGCAAAAACCGGTATCAAGAGTGCGATACAGATACGAAACTTTCTGTCCGGCTTTCTGCCCGGATTGGCTGGTGAACGTGCGGCAGGTGGCGGCATAAGATTCGCACGTGTCGGCGCTAAATTTCCACGCGTTCTCTTCCCGGGCGCAATAACCATAATTATCGCATTTTCCGTCGGCGTCGTAGTGAACGCAGGTTTGCACATCCACGCAGTCTTCCAAACGATTCGGCGCTCCGGCATCAAAAAGAACCGCCCCGGGCGCCTTAGCCTTGCATTTGGTTAGCGGCGCCTTCAGCACCCAATTGGGATCAATTAAATGGCAGAATGGATGCCCGGAAGTATCATTAACAATTCCTAAACTGTGGTTTGATGGGTCAATATACTGACAATCATCAAAACCAGCCACCACTTCTTTGAGCGTCCACGGATGATCCGGATCGCTATTCAGCGCGGCAATTTCAAAACCGAGCGGCAAAATACGCAACTGCCGCATAACCTGGATGTTGCCATAGCAGTAAGCGCTGGTATAGCAATCGCGCTCTTTATTTTTGGCCGAAGTGGGCGGAATAAGAGAAAACTCCCCGCGCAATCCGCCGCCCGGAGCGAGCGCTTGGCCGATTGTTACCGGTTTACCTGTTTCCGCTTTTTTAATGGCCGCCGCCAAATCATCGCTCGCCCGACAATTGTAGGTACCGGGAGAATCCGGACAACTGCTTAATTGCGACAAAACATCATAGTTGGCCACCTCGCCTATTTTGACTGTCTGCAATTCACGATAAAAATCCGCCGCCACTTGCGCTCCGCCGGTCGGAATAGCATTCTCATCACCGGCTGTCACGCCAATGTCAGTCGGCAAAGCGCCTCGTTCCCGCCAATTGGTGATAGCTGTTGAAACTAAAGTGTTCAGGAAGATAGACAGACCAACCGCCAAAACGCTGGGGTCATCGCTGACGAGAGCCTGTTTCGCCGTTTCAGAATCCTCCTTGGCCTGCTTATCGGGCGTATTGCCCTTAAATTGCTCCTCAATGAGCGAAGGCGGTGTTAAAATTTTACCGCTAATCGGCGACTCTTTCGCCCGGAACCCTTTACCCTCCTGGCGCTCCAGCGCCGCGGCCACGGTTTGCTGTTGGACCGTATTGGCAATTTTTTCCGTGGTCTGAAGCTGAATACCAAGATCACTGCTGTTATCCACTTGCACTATATCGGAATAGCGCTGGGCAATGGTTTTATCTCCAAACTTGCTTTTCCAATCACCGCCATACCGGCTGTCAAACTCCTGCCCCCAGTTGTGCGCCAATTGCGACAGACTGCAATCTGGTTTGGCCGGAGCGCCCGCCGAGCCGGCAAAATTGGTGCGCAAACCAAGCTTCAGCGCTAAATCCACTTTGACATCCGGCAAATGGCAGAGATTCAATTTATCGCCTCCGAGCTGTTCAATGAAAGTGCCGGCGGCCTGGTCGCCTACTTCCGTAAGATAATCGCCAAATTTATCGGTATTGGCAAAGGAATTTTGCCCTTTGGCTCCCGAGGCCAGCCACACCGCCGAATCGTAGGCCACCTTGCGCACCGCGAACGCCATGGTGCGCACCGCGGCCACCTTAAACGCGGAAAGCAAAGATTTCCAAATTTTATTGCCAATTTGCTCCAATTGATCAGGAATACTGCTGACAGTAAGAGTGGCTAGCTGGGCATGCGCCGGCTCCGGCGCGAGCAACCCCGCCGCCGCGCCGGCAAAAATAATCATAACAATGAGAAAGGCGGCAAAAAATTGTTTTAGTTTGAAAAACATAAGCCGGACAATATCTAACGCGGCGCGCTGTTTGTTGATATAGGATTCAAAATACTTTGCAAATTAACGCCGGCGGTGCTGGTGCTCGCGAGGAGCTGGTTCACCAGCAAAATAAGATCGGCATCGCTAATTTTGTCAAGTAAATCTTTTTTCATGCCAGATTGCACTAACAACGGTCGCAGTTGCTTGGGGTCGCGCAGTATCCGCAAAACATCGGGCGCTTGGGGCGGGGCGGAAGCAGATGCCGCTGTAGTGGAGACAACCGCCGCCGTAAGCATCCCCTGCCCGCTGATTATCGGGTTGGCGCAATCTCGGCCCGTCGGACACGATGGGTTAGTCCCCCGGTCAATTTCTTGCTTGTCGGTCAATCCGTCCGAATCGGTATCGGCCAAATACGGGCTGGAGCCATATATATAAAGTTCGTCAAAATCGTTCAGCCCGTCGCCATCCGTATCGCGAAAACGCAAGGCGTCAATTCCCGTCACTTCATCTTTATAAGCGGAAGGCACCGTATTATTGAGCGCGAACGGACGATACATGGTGTTGCGAATCTGCGCCAGACCAAGCGCTATGCTTACAACGGCAAAAATAAGCAGTAAGACAAAACCGATCTTCTGCTCTCGCCGCAATGGCGGCTGACCTGCTTGTACGACGTCGGCCATAAATTACAGCGGCGCATCCCGAGTTGAGGGACGGTGATGCTGTTTAGTATACCACGAATGAAAGCCGTTGGAAAATAAAAACTTATCAACACTCAATTATTCAGTTATCCAGTAATTCTTCTGTCAATTCCACCCACTGCGCTACTGAAAGTTCTTGCGCTCGCGCCGAAGATTTAAGATTAAGGGCGAGAAAAGCGCGTTCCAACCTCCCTTTATTTTCTTTGCCAACTAGCGGCAACAAATTTTTCAGCAAAAACTTCCGCCGATTCGCAAATCCAGCTTTAACGAGAGAGAAAAATCGCCCATCAAACTCTTGATTTCTTGCTCTTTTGTTTTCTGGCTGTGTTAACCGTATCACCGCCGAATCCACTCGCGGCTCGGGCCAAAAAGCCGAGCGCGGCACAGGGGCCGCCAACTCGGCTTGGGCATAGTATTGTACCGCCACCGATAGGAGCGACATATCGCCTGGCCGGGCGCAAATCCGCTCTGCCACCTCTTTCTGCACCATTAAAACCATCTCGGTCGGAGGGAGCGGGTTCTCTAAAAAAAGACGAACGATTGGCGAAGTAATTTGATAGGGCAAATTGGCAACGACTTTATAGCGTCTGTCTGTCATCTTGAGCGAAGCGAAAGATCTCTGTCCGTTTGGCGATTGGGACAGAGATTCTTCCCCGCCAGTTGGCGGGTCAGAATGACAAAAACGCTCAAACTCCCGCAAGACATTGCCCCACACTATTTCTAAATTATCAATTTTTTCATTATTGATTTTCTCCGCCCAATACGACTGTAACTTTTTTTCTATTTCAAACGAAAATACTTTTTTAACTTTTTCCGCCAGCGCCAATGTTAAAACACCAAAACCAGGGCCCACTTCAACCACCGTGTCAGTCGGTTTCAAATCGGCAACGCCGATAATGGTTTTAATCACTTCCTGATCAACTAAATAATTCTGGCCGTATCTTTTTGAAGGCGCCAGCCCGTATTTTTTACAAAGACGCGAGAGATAATCGGGGTTGTAGAGATTGGACATAATAAAGCAACTTAGGCAGAGTAAGCGGAGTAGGCAACTTAAGTAACACGATTCACAGCTTACTCTGCTTAAGCTGCTTACGTTGCTTATTCTGCCGGGTCAAGTCCGGCGTCGCTATACCGGTTGCTCGCGTTCCACAACATCCAGCCGGCGGAGCTGTATTTTTCCACCGCATCAATTTCTTCGCGAATTTTGGCGCCATCATAAACCGCTCCCAAATTAAAAGCCTGAATCCACGGCCGCACTTCCGCCCGCGTGCCCGTAAAACGGGGAATTCCCTCTTCCATATCATGAGCAATAACCAGCCCCGGGTTATCGGCCGGATTGGTAAGGCCGAGATGCCCGACCGGATAATGCGACGGGTACAACATCGGAGACACATAATCAACGACATTCACCGCGTCTATAAGCCGCTGGCCGATATTCATGTCGTCTTCCCCTTTTCTCTCCATTACCAACCCAAACATATCAACTGAAATCCACGCCGGCTCATCCGCCAATTTTTCACTTAAATATGAATAAAACTTCCCCATCACCTCGTAGCGTTTGCTTGCTCCGTTGCGGTAAACCGCCCGGCTCAAATCGCCGTCAGAAGGAAAACGCACATAATCAAAATTAATCTCATCAAACCCGAGGCCGATCGCCTCGCGGGCAATGGCCAAATTGTACGCCCATACCTCGGGGCGGGTGGCGTCAACCCACGATAAGCCTTTTTTATCGCGCCACACCCCGCCGCCGCGATCGGCGAAAGCCCATTCCGGTTTTTTCTCGGCCAGCGCCGGATCCTGAAAAACCGTTTGCCGAGCGATGACATAAATTTTGTGTTCATGCAATCTACGAATAAGCGCCGACAGATTGCGAATGAGTATTTTTTCAGTTTTAAATTTTTTCACCAACGGCGCATGGCTGTCATAGAGTACATACCCGGTATAATCTTTAATATCAATCACAACCGCATTAAGCTCGGTCTCGCCAATCAGTTTGATAATCTCCTCCATTTTCTTCGGATTGCCGGCCGAATAAGCGGTAAGATACAAACCCTTCGCTGTCTGCCGCGGCGGTTTGACGCGCGCCGCCGCCAATTTCACTGGAATACTAACCGACGCAAACTCGGTCGCGGCGACGATCTCCATTTCCGCGAGCGCCGCCGCCCAAATGCTGCTGATAAAAAGCGCCGCCGCTAAACTAAAAAGCGCCGCCACCAGCCAATAAAAAATTCCACTCCACTTTTTGCTTCGGTGGCGCGCTGAAACGATGCCGGTGGGCTGGTCCATAAAAACTAGGGCGCTAAAGCGCAATCTGCCGTTCTCCTTGTCGCAATACTTTGAAAACTCCGCCGGCCGCGCTTACCACCGTGGTGGGCGGACGCTTTGGGAGCGCTCCATAATCCAAAATAATATCCGGCTGTTCAGCGCGATTCTGAAACGCGGCGACGGCCGCGGCCGCACTATAGCAATCTCCCCCACCGGCCGCATTGGCTGAAGTAGCCACAAGCGGCCGGCCGAGTTTTTCAGTGATGGATTTGAGAAACGGGTGAGCAGTAACACGGATAGCGACAGTGTTATCAAGGGAAACTACCCCTCGAGCGAGCAACGCCACCTCCCCTTTCAAGGGGAGGGCAGGGTGGGGTCTCGCCGCTGTCACCATATGATAAATCTCGCGTAAAATTCCGTCTAGATTATTAAAGACATCAACATTATTATACCGCAAGACTATGTACCCATGCCCTTCTAACCAACGTTGACGGACGCGATCTTTTATTTCTTGTTCAGCAAGAGAAAAATGAACATCGCCATCTACTTCAATCACTATTTTTGAATCAGCTTGATAAAAATCGACTACATAAGGACCGATTCCATGTTGTCGTCTAAAACGCAATCCGCCCAATCGTTTCAAACGTAATTGTGACCATAAAATTTTCTCTGCCTTAGTCTTATTTTTTCTCAACTCGCTCCTCATCCCTATTGTCCTAATAAACCCAAGTAGCCTTTTACCACTTACGCGAGACCACCCCTCAATCCCCTCCTTGAAAGGAGGGGTACTATACGAACCAACCACCGTCACCGCCCCCGGCCAGTATTTACTCGCTATTTTTTCTAATAAATTATTCCACACCAAATACTTTTTGGCCATGGCCACCGTCGGCACCACCACCAACAACGGCTTATCTCCCCGCCTCTCTTTTATCTTAAAAATTCTGTCCACCGCTTCTTGGTTAGTGGCATCGCACCCCAGGCCATACGATGTTTCGGTAGGAAAAACAACGGTTTTGCCGTTTAACAATTCAACAACAATTTGCGCCAAGTTACATTCGGTGAGTATCTTCATACTATTGTTTCCGCCACCGTAAATACGCCTCGCTCAATGGCAGAAGCTCGCCCTCCAGCACGCTCTCGGGGTCGGTTGATTCAAAATTGGTGCGATGATCTTTAACTAAATGATACGGATGCAAAACATACGACCGGATCTGGTTGCCCCACTCCGCCGACTTATATTCGCCACGGAGCTCCAGCCGCTCTTTAGCGCGCTTCTCTTCTTCCAAAATCAGCAAACGGGACTGCAAAATCTTCAGCGCCATTTCTTTATTCTGCATTTGCGAACGCTCATTTTGACACTGCACGGTAATACCGGTGGGGATATGCACGATACGCACCGCCGAGTAAGTGGTATTCACGCTCTGGCCGCCTTTGCCGCCGCTCATAAATGTATCTATGCGCAAATCTTTCGAGTCTAATTCAATTTTAGCCTCTTCGCCCAGCTCTGGCAAAACTTCAATAAGCGCGAACGAAGTATGGCGCATCTTTTCGGCGTCAAACGGAGAAATCCGCACCAATCGGTGCACCCCGTGTTCGGATTTCAGATAACCATACGAGCACTTCCCGCTCACCGCAAAAATAATTGACTTATAGCCCGCCTCCTGCCCGCGCGCTTCATCAATAATTTTTGTTTTCCAGCCTTGCTTTTCACAAAATCGCAACAACATACGCAGTAACATCTCGGCCCAGTCTTGCGCCTCGGTGCCGCCGCTACCCGCGTGAATGGAAATAATCGCGTTATTTTTATCGTAGGGGCCGTTGAGCAATAAAACAAACTCATACTTTTCAAATTCCATTTCAACCTTCTTCGTTTCGCTCTCAACCTCTTTAAGCATGGCTTCATCCGCGGTTTTTGATAATTCTAAAAGCTCGCTCGCTTTTTTCTCCAAATCTTCCCATTTGTCCACTTCACTTTTTATATCCTGATAATCCTGGGAGATACGCTGGGCGTTTTCCTGATATTTCCAAAAATCCGGCTGGCTCATCTCTTCAGATAATTTCAGCATCTTTTCCTTCAACTCATCCAGTTTCAGCAGTTTGGCGGTTGAATAAATTTTATTTTTTAATTGTTCTAAACGGTCGGCTGACATACTAAAATAATTTATCCAGCCCGACCGTAACCGAGGTAATAACCAGCGCCGAAACGACGACGCCAGCGAAGATATATGGCCAGGATTTGGCGACCGGAATGCCGAGCAAAAAAGCCGCGATCGCGGCGGTATACGAACCGGTGCCCGGGAGCGAAATGGCGATAAACAAAAATAACCCGACCAAACCGTATCTTTCGTATTTAACAAAACTTTTCTGAACACTGGCCAAATGCCGCGCCCAGGCCTGGCCAAAAAAGAAACCAGAGCGTTTTTCCACCCAATGGTGAAACTGCCCGCCAAACAGCAAAATTACGGTCGTGGGAATCATGTTGCCAGCTACCGACCATACGATCGCTTCCCAAGCCGGCAGATGAAAACGGAAAATCGCCACCGGCAAAGAGAGCCGAATCTCGGCCACGGGAGTCATCGCCAGAAAAAAAGTGGCGATCTCCGGCGGAAATTGAGAAAAAAATAAAATCAGACTACGCATACTTTTTTTTATTTTTCAGATGCCGCCAAATATACCAGCCGACAGCCACAACCACCAGCAAGGCGATGCTGACATCAAAATTATGGAGAGTGGCGCGAATGTTTTCCCAATTCTCCCCCATCTTGACTCCTAGCCAGCCAAAGATCCACACCCAAGGAAGCGCTCCGAGCGTTGTATAGAAAACGAATTTTTTCACGTCCATTTTGGCGATGCCGGCCGGAAAAGAGATATAGGTGCGGATAACCGGCAAGAGGCGGCCGAAGAACACCACCAGCTGGCCGTACTTGGCGAACAGCCGATCGGCTAAATCCAAATCATGACGCGAGATTAAAATATATTTGCCGTACTTTTCAATCAACGGCCGGCCGCCTTTCGCGCCGATCCAATAAGCGAGCAGGGAACCGGCGACATTGCCCAGAGTTCCGACTAAAGTAATCGCCATGAGATTCATTTCTCCCTTAAAAACCAAAAAACCGGAAAACGGCATAATAACTTCCGAGGGCATTGGAACGCCGCAACTTTCTAAAAACATCAACAAAAAAATCCCGCCGTAACCGAGGAAACCAATCACGCCGACAACGACAGCCGCTAAAATATCAATAATTTTAGTAATCATATTGCTATATTTTAGCCGTTTCCAGCATTTTAAGCAAGGCCGCTTGACAATCTTGGCAATATTTGTAAATATTCAAACGTCCTTGAGCGGGACACCCCAGACGGAAGGAGGTGAGAAAATGCCGCTTCAACGTTTCGACAGACCGCAAGACGCGTACGCCGCCGGATATGTTTACATGGGAAACGTAGCCATGACTTTACAACCCGGGGAAACCATGGATCAGGCCGAAGAACGGCTGGCCAGAACATTCGACGTCACCCCGGGAGCATGCACGCGCAACAGAGCGGCGGAGGGAGGAGACTACATACTCCACTTCTACTGCAAAAAAGGCCCGAACGAGTGGAGACCGCCACCCTCCGGCGTGGTTGACCTGCGCCATCATGGGAGGTAGTAACGAGGGCCTCCCCGCTCAAGGACGCCCTCAACAAACAAAATACGCCCCGGTTTGGAGCGTATTTTCTTTTTTGCTTATTGGTTTTTTTTCTAGTACATTCCACCCATACCACCGCCCATGCCTCCCATTCCTCCGCCCATCGGCGGCGCGGCCTCTTCTTTCTTCGGCAGGTCGGTGACAACTGCTTCGGTGGTGAGGAACATTCCGGCAATTGAAGCCGCGTTTTGCAAAGCGCTACGAGTAACTTTGGTCGGGTCAATAATGCCAGCGTTGAACATATCACCATAGCCTCCCGTAAGGGCATTATACCCAACATTCTGATTTCCTGGTCCGGCTTTCTGTTCAACATTAATTATGTGATCTATAACTACAGCACCGTCGGTTCCAGCATTTTCCGCTATTTGACGCATTGGCTCTTGCAGGGCACGGCGAAGAATATCAATCGCAAACGCTTCTTCTGGGTCAAGTTTGATCCCATCTAAAGCTTTGAGGGCGCGCACAAGAGCGAGGCCTCCGCCCGGCACAATGCCTTCTTCTTGCGCGGCCTTGGTAGCGCCCACGGCATCCTCAATACGGTGCTTCACTTCTTTCATTTCAGTTTCCGTCGCCGCGCCAACTTTGATGATGGCGACGCCGCCGGCCAGTTTGGCCAGGCGTTCCTGAAGTTTTTCTTTGTCAAAATCGCTGTCCGAGTCGGCAATCGCTTTCTTAATTTGGCTCACGCGGTCAGCAATGGCGCTCTTGTCGCCCTTGCCTTCCACGATAGTACACGCCTCTTTGGTCGCTATTACTTTGTGCGCCCGACCCAAATCTTCCAGTTCTACCTTGTCCAATTTAAGGCCGAGCTCTTCGGTAATCATCTTGCCGCCGGTTAAAACGGCAATATCCTGCAACATTTCCTTGCGGCGGTCGCCAAAGCCCGGCGCTTTCACCGCTAACACATTGAAAGTGCCGCGCAATTTATTGACCACAAACGTCGCCAGCGCTTCGCCATCCACATCTTCCGCGATGATGACGATATCTTTTTTGCCGCTTTGCGCTAATTTCTCCAGCAACGGCAAAACATCATGAATGGACGAAATTTTTTTGTCTGTAATCAAAATATACGGATCGGAATATTCCGCTTCCATGCGCTCGGCGTTAGTCACCATATAGGGCGACACATAGCCCTTGTCAAAACGCATCCCCTGCACGGTCTCTATCTGCATGCCAAAAGTTTGGGACTCCTCCACGGTGATGACACCGTCCTTGCCCACGGCTTTCATGGCATCGGCAATTTGCTTGCCAATTTCCTGGTCATTGGCGGAAATAGAAGCGACGTTGGCAATTTCATTTTGTTCCACCGGCTTGGAAACTTTTTCTTTGAGTTCTTTGACAATCGCCTCCACGCATTTGTCAATACCGCGCTTGAGCGCAACGGCATTGGCTCCGGCTGAGACAACCTTGAGACCTTGCGTCACAATGGCTTGGGCCAAAACAGTCGCGGTCGTGGTGCCGTCTCCGACATCGTCGTTGGTCTTGCTCGCCACTTCTTTCACCAGCTCCACGCCGGCATTCTCAAATTTATCTTCCACTTCAATTTCTTTGGCCACGCTCACGCCGTCTTTGGTAATAGTCGGCGCGCCATAGCCCTTGTCCAAAACCACGTTCCGCCCCTTCGGACCCAGCGTCACTTTCACGACGTTCGCGAGTGTGTTCACGCCGGCCACGAGTTTGCGGCGGGCTTCGTCGGAAAAAATAATTTGTTTAGCCATATGCTTCTAAAAGATTATTTCTCAACTACGGCAAGAATGTCATCTTGCGACACGATTTTATACTCCTCTTTTTCCAATTCCACGTCATCGCCGCCCCAACTTTTCATAATGACGTGATCCCCCGCTTTCACGTCCATTTGGGAACGCCCGCCATTTTCTAAAATTTTCCCCGGGCCGACAACGATAACCTCGCCTTCCGGCTTTTTCTTTTTGTCGCCGGTCAAAACCAAACCGAACGACGTCACTTCGTCCTCCTTTTTCTGGCGTACCAGCACGTGGTCGCCTAATGGTCGTATGGCCATAGTAAAATAAGAAAATAAATAGACTAGAGTTATCACTCCTAATTAACGAGTGATAAGTAGCTCCATTGTACTCTAAACTAAAAAAATGTCAAGAGCCTCTATCCCCGACATTATCCACAAGAAAATAGACCTATTTACAGCAAACCTAGGCCAAAAATAACCCACCACGCTATTTGCCCTATATACAGGCTCGCGAGCCAATGATCAAACAATCCTAAAACCAACAGGGTCAACAAAACG
>CAZHFX010000008.1:0-19930 GCA_964531745.1 uncultured Gammaproteobacteria bacterium | reverse complement strand
CCGCCGCTCCCGCTCCAAAATACGCCGGGCGATAAAAAAACACCACCAAAAGAATAAAACAAAACCAACCGCGCCCAGCTCGACAAACAGCAACAGATAAATATTATGCGCCGGCTGAAGATTCCACACCGGCCGCTCCGGATGTTTCCCGACAAGCGCCGCTGTATAGGCCCCCGGCCCTACCCCGGTCAACCAATGTTCCTTGAGGATAGACAAGGCATCGCGATACTGACCGGCGCGCTCCGCAAGCGACCGCGACTCCAGCCGGACGCTGGGTGTGAAGCGTGTGGTGAAAAGAGGGCGGAAAATAAAAAACAAAACGGCCACAACCAAAAAACAAAATACTAATTGTTTCAATATGTCATTCCGCGGTTCACTGTCATCCTGAGAGAGTGAAACGACCGAAGGATCCCTGTCCTCTTGGTGATTGGGACAGAGATTCTTCCCCCGCAAAGGCGGGGTCAGAATGACAGTGGCGATGGCTCCCGCCCACACCGCCGCCCACGCCCCGCGTGAAAAAGATAAAACCAAACCGGCCACTACCACCATCTGGCCAACCGTAAAAAATATTTTCTGCGGCGGCGAACTTTTGAGATAAAGCAACAAGCCAATGACAAACACCAAAGCCAAGTATCCGCCTAAAATATTCGGCGAGCCAAAGGCGCCATAAGCGCGAAGCCAGCGTTCCGTTCCCGTTTCAATTACAAAACTCCCAAGCCTGGCCGCTGTCTGCGGAGCCATGCCAAACCCGGGTATATGAGTTACTGTTTGCGAAAAAAACTGACCCACCGCCAAGATGCCCTGCCCCACCCCGCCCGCCCAAAAAGCAATTTTCAGCGCCCTTCCCTCGCCTGCCCGCTCCGCGATAATAACCAGCAAGCACAACCCCTCCAGCAGATGAAACAGCCACTGATAAGAAATCGCGGGGCTGACGCTCCACACCATCTGCCCCAGGGCATATATTAAAATAACAATGCCAAAAAACAATCGGGGCCAGTGTTCCTGAAAATGTTCCCGTCTAGCCGAGAGCACCCAAAAACTTCTCCGGCGAAACCGGTCAAAAGCCGAAAAAATGATAATCGCCCAAAGTAAAACCTCGGTCGCATACCAACTCCCGCTTCCGTATTCCCAAAATTGGCCGCCCAAAAACGCCGGGGCGTACACAACCCGCGCCTGCCAGGGCAACAGAAACAAGAAAAGTAAAATGAGAAAATATATTAAACGCTTAAGCGGCATAGCGTTCGGCTTCGTTTATTTTATTAAGCCACGCTTGCCGGTAAGACTGCCTGGTATCGTTCTCATGAAGCTTCACGATGCCGGGTTGAATGACCACCCCGTAATCTTTCTCTTCGGCTTTGTTTTTTACCAAACGAGATAAAAGTGATTTCTGAATTTCCCGCGCTTGTTTTTCAATTAGATCGCCGTAGGCCCCTTGCCACCAACGCTCCCATACACGGCGCCAGATGCCGACAGTCCCCGAAGATGATGGCTGTTTGTTTGGCAAAACTGGCATGGCATTGGGCAGGTAATCTTCTAACCAACGATTATTTTCTAAAAATATCCGGTAGATATCGCCCGGATCATATACTGGCACCATTTGCAAAATCCAATAGGCAAAATGCGCGTCATCCGGCGCCACGCGCCAGGGTGACAAATCCAAATGCGCCCGATCAACGAAAAACGACAGACAAATTCGGTCGCGCTGTCTTTTACCGTAAGTGCGCAGACCAAACAAACGCAAAAGCAGATTAGCGAAAAAACGCACAATCCACAGCCGGTTGGTTTCGGTAACAATAAAAAAATCAATGTCGCTCTCTAGTTGTGCCACCTCTCGCCCCACGGAGTTGCACACAAACACCGCCCGCAAAAATGGTATGATGCTAATCAGCCGCGCCGCGCGCCGCGCTTTCGCGAGCTTCTGGTCGATGGACGCCACCGCCCGCCGCCGCTCTTCCACATGGGCCGTTTGCCCGCGCAAAAAATAGTAGCCGTATTTTCCCTCTAAAAAAGGAGCGGCTTGAAGAGTAGCCAAAAAAGTATCACCCGGTTCTGCCGGGGCTTTATCAGGGCGAAGGCCAGACCACAAAAAACGCCACAATTCCTCTTTGGTAAGGGGAAAATGAGCAATATCAAAATATGAAATTGTCCGAAAAATTGACTGCTCCAGCGGCGACATCGGCATACCACGCTAGTATAACAGCCAACGAAAACTTACGCCACTATTTTCCCTTCAATTACTTTTATGTCAGACTTCGGGGTGTTCGCATCGTCCTTCTTGCGGAACATAAAGAGTTGTTGGGCCAGCATGAGGGCAGTGCTCAAAAACCAATACAAAGTAAGACCGGCCGGAAATTTGACGCCTATTAAAACCGTCATCACCGGCATTACGTAGAGCATTTGTTTGTTCATCATCGCCGCCATATCCTCATCTTTGGCTCCGGCTCCTGCCTCTTTTGGCGCTTTCTTGACGCTTAAAGTCTTAGCTTGAAAAAACTGCGCCAAACCGGCCAAAACTGACAGCGCGATGCTTGGCTTGGCCAGATCAAAAGACCCAAACGACAGCGGATTTAATGCTCCCGGATTATGCACAAAAGGATAAAGATTGGCTCCGAGATTTTGCGAAGCCAAACCGTCGCGCAACACCCAAAAAAGAGCGAGCAAGAACGGCAGTTGAACAAGCATAGGCAGACACGATGTCAACGGGTTGACTTTATGCGTCTTGTAGAGCGCCATGGTGGCTTCGGCCTGCTTTTGCTTATCATTGGGAAACTCCTTTTTTATCGCTTCCATCTTGGGTTGAAGCTCCTGCATGGATTTCTGGGCCTTTATGGACGAGGTAGTTAGCGGGTATAAGGCCAAACGAACCAAAACCGTTAAAACAAAAATTACCACCCCCAAATCGTGGCCGGGCAAAATATTATAGAGACCGATGAACAAATTAAAAATGGGCTGATAGAGAACGACATTAAAAAGAGAGGCCATAAGTGGAAAAGACGAATGTTAAATATTAAATGACGACGCGTTGCCGTTCGCTGATTTGATATTCATCATTCAGATTTTGGTGCTCGCTCCGGTTCTTCGGAAGCCGGCGCCTCGCCTCCAGTAGCCACATCCTCAGCGACCGGCACAGCCTCGCCGCCGAGTTGAGCCACGTTTATTCTCCAACCGGTAAGCTCGGAAGCTAAGCGCACATTTTGGCCGGAACGGCCAATCGCGATAGAAAATTGCTCCGGAGCGACGGTAACAGTGGCGGTTTTTTCCACATCATTCAAATCCACCGATACCGCTTTGGCCGGCGACAAAGCGTGCGCGATGTAACCCGCGGCATCGTCGTTATACTGGATAACATCAATCTTCTCGCCGCCGAGTTCTTCAATGATGGTATTGATGCGGCTGCCGCGCTGTCCGATGCAGGAACCAATCGGATCAATTGAGGAATCATCGGTCGCGACCGCCACTTTGGAACGGAATCCGGCATCGCGAGCGACGCCTTTAATTTCTATCACGCCGCTCGCCACTTCTGGAATCTCTTGCTTAAAAACTTCGCGCACCATTTCCGGAGCCGCGCGAGACAAAATAATCTCCGGACCGCGGGCTGTCATTTCCACCTTGGCGACAAAAAACTTCATGCGCGCTCCCGGGCGGTAATGTTCGTTAAAAATCATCTGGTCGGACGGCATGACACCGGTAATTTTACCCAAATCAACCAAAACTTTCCGGCCCTCCACGCGCTGTACCGTGCCGAGAATAAGCGTTCCTTCTTGACCTTTAAAATCACCAAAAACAACGGTGCGCTCCGCTTCGCGAATTTTTTGGATAATAACCTGCTTGGCGGTTTGCGCTGCCATGCGGCCAAACTCATGCGGTATCTCCAGTACAATCTCCAAAATATCCCCTACCTTCGCACCCTTTTTCGCCTCTTTCGCCTGGGTAATCATCATCTCGGTCTTCGGGTTGAAGCGAGGCAGATCGACGGTTTCTTCTTCAGTTAACTCCAGCCCGGCCTCGCGCGCCCTTTCCCGGCGCACCGCAAGCTCTTCCTGCGCCTTCTCCAATACGTCTTCGGCGATATCTTCAACCACCGTCTTCACATCCCAAGCCTGCATATTGCCGGTGGCCGGATCAAATTTTACTTTTATATTCTGCTGTTTGTTGCCAAAATCTTTACGATAAGCGGCGGCGAGAGCGGCTTCAATGGTTTCCATCACGGCTTCATAAGTCAGGCCTTTCTCATCGCATAAAGCCTGAATCGCTTTAGTAATATCGGACATACACGCATTGTTTAGTATGAATAGAGAAAATTAAGTAAAGAAAAGAGCACCTTTATCATGGCACTCATTGATTGTAAAGATACCAAACCAGCCGCTGATTGTCAAGGTTTTCACCGCATTAGTATAGCACCAAGCCTGTCTGTGCGCAAAATCTCGGTGCCGACCCTTTCCAAATGTTTCAACGCTCGCCGCGATGGATGGCCATAGCGATTGGGACCCACGGAAATAATCGCTTGCTCCGGGCGCACGGCCGCTAAAAAATTTTCACTGCTCGCACCCGAGCTTCCATGGTGGCCGACTTTGAGTACCGCAGAGCGCAAAGCCGGACAAGGAATAACGGCGGAGGAACAATACTTCCACATTAACGCCTCTTCCAGCGGCATTTCCATGTCGCCCGTGAACAAAAATGACTTCGCCCCATGTGTCAACTGAAAAACAATGGAATAATTATTGTTATCATCCGCTTTGGTATCAAGCTTAAATGACGGGTCTGGCGACAAAAACCGCAGGGTGTCGCCTGCGATCGTCCACAGGGTCGGGCTCGCCATGGTTATTATCTCCGCCCCTTCTCCGCGCATTGCCTTGTCCCACTCCCGCCAATAAGGGTCATAAAATTTTGACCGGTCGTTGACGACGATATGTTTCACGTCGTAACGTTTAAGCACATCCACGCACCCGCCATAGTGATCCAAATCGGAATGCGTCGCGATAACATAATCAATCGTGCGCACATAAAACGGCAACACGCGCCCCAACTCGCCAAGCACTCGTTTATCGGGCCCGCAATCCACCAGCATCGTTTCCCCGTCGCCAAACTGAATCAGCGCGCTATCCCCCTGCCCGGCATTCAAAAACCACACCTTAAACTCATGGCGCTGGCGTTCGGAAATGGTGTAATAAAAAATACCTCCCAAAATTATCGTTAGCATCACCCCTACAAAAAACAAAATCTTTTTCATTTTCGCGCCAACACTATTTGATTCACCCACACGTCTTTCTCTTTTACAAAAATTTCCTGTTCAACGCTGAAAGCCAACGATTCCAACAGCGCGCGAATTTTCTCCGGACGATGATAAAACGATTCAATAATAATACTGCCTTGACTGGTTTTAACAACGGGCGGATCTTTCTGGTTAATATTGGTCGCAAGAAATATGCCGCCATCTTTCAGCACCCGATACGCTTCATCAAAAAAACGCCGCGGATCTTTGAGATGCACCATGAGGAACGCCGCCAAAACCACATCAAAACTGCCACTCATAAATGGCAAATTCTCGGCGTCTCCAACAACACATTCTATATTTTGATTTTTCTTTTTTAGCCGGTCTAGCATTTCCGCGGACACATCTAGAGCGGTAACTTTAGCGCCCGGAAATTTAGCTAATTCCACTGCCAACCGACCCGTGCCGGCACCCGCGTCCAAAATTTTTTTACCGCGAATGTTGCCGAGCAAAGGCAAAAGTTTTTTCTGCTCAAAGCTATTCAAATAGCCTTCTTTCTCATCATAACGACCCGCCACCAGATTATAGCCTTCTTCAGAGCTTAAATACTTTGGTTTTCTTTTGGACATAATAAATGAGTAACACGTAGAAGCCAAGCATCCCCCACCACGGCAAAGTAAAATTTATTGCCGACCAGCTTTGCCGACCGAAAAAAGTTGCTGTTAGTATAACATACTTCAGACCAATTCCCCCGACCCAGGCAACGAGCTGGCCCAGCGGAAAAAAGATAAAACTAACCGCCACCGCCAAAAACCCGAACAGCATCAACCACGGAATAATCCAGAGGACTAGAATATTCACCAGCGGCGCCACCAGCGACAACCGGCCAAACTGGTACATAATGAGAGGCGTGGTGGCGATGATGGCCGAAAGGGTGGAGATAAGCGGTTCTTTTATTTTCTCAAACCACGCGCTATCAACAACAAACACGCCTACTACTATGGGCGACACATACACCAGCCCCAAGGTCGCCAAAAAAGACAGCTGAAACCCGGCGTCCCACAAAAGCACATACGGATTGCCGAGCATCATTGCGGCCGCCGTAAAAACCAGCACTGTCCCCATCCGCGACAACCGTCCCAGATACTGCCCGGTCAAAACGACTATGCCCATCACCGCCGCGCGCACCGCCGAGGCCGAGAGCCCGGAAAAAATCGTAAATAAAACAATCACGGCTACCACCGCCCAATACGCCTGCCGCCGCCACAGCCCCGAAGTTATTAAAACACTCATCAACACCGTCGCGATAATCGTAATATTAAAACCGGATACGGCAATGATATGCGTAATGCCCGTCCGGCTAAAATTATCCGAGAGCTCCCGCGGCAGTCCGCTCTTGCTCCCGTACAAAATACCGGCGACAAAACTCGCCGCCGGTTCCGGCCACAAACGGTTTATGCGTTCGGCCACCACACCCTTGAATCGCAAAATGGGTTTCATCAAAAATCGCGCGGGTCTCACGCTGCTATCATTCCGAGCGGAGGCGGCAGTTGTAGACAAGGAATCCCTTTCAGTCCCAATAATATTGGGGAAACTGCACACCGACCACACTCCCGTCCGCGCCAAATATTTATCGTACCGAAACGCGCTATCATCCTGATTTTTTGGCGCCTTGAGCGCGCAGGCAAACGCTATTCTCTCGCCATACTGAAATTCCGGATAATTGCGCGTTTTCACCGACACCCGGCCCCGATAATTTTGCGCCTCAACCGTATAATACGTCGCCTCAATGCGGCGATCGGGCTCTGCCGCGACCAGACCCCGGACGGCGACAGTTTTGCCATTGTAAAAACAAAGCTCCGCGCGATTATCGCAATCTGGCACGGAAAACAAAAAACGCCACGCGCCAAAAATAAAAAATAAAAAACACAAACCGCCGAAACGATACCGTTGATTATTCCAAAAAACGATCACGGCACACCCGATGACAAACAGAATGCCGTAAAAATACACGGAATAAGCCCCCGGCCAGTCAAACCAAGAAAAAAATCCCGCTCCCCAGATAAAACAAAAACAAAACGCGAGAAACGTTTTGTTTTTAGAGCTTGCCACGCGCAGCGTTAGCTGTTTTGCGTGAGTAATAATATTGTTTAACCGGCTTATCGCCACAAGACTATTTCATTCCCAGCTTTACTTCCACCTTCTGCACCACATCGTTGACACGCCAATCTGACTTAATTAAATAATCAAAGGTCCCACGCTTGATGGCCTCAGACACCTTGGCGTCATCATCCAGGTTGGGTTAAAATTATCACTTTGGCTTCTTTCCCCCAACGGTCGCGGCGCAATTTCATCTTCCACAATGAGAACCTTTTTCATTTATAACAAATTAAAAATACTTAACGTTTAACTCTAGAGTAGCAATTTTTTAAAGAAAAAACAAAATTTTAGAACTCCCGCGGCTGGCCTTCCTCAATTGCCACCCACCGCGTCTTCTGCTTCTCCGCAAATGTGCCAACCAGCCGAATAAAAAGGCCCGTGCCGGGCTTGAGAAATCCATCGTGAATGGGGAATGAAACTTTTGGTTTTATCGCCCGCATATATTCAATGGTTTCACTAATCTTGCTCCAAGGCGCGACCACAGGGATGGCGAGGATCTCCACCGGTTTTTCTGGCACAAACAGCGCGTCCCCCGGATGGTACAGCCGACCGGCAACCATATAACCAGTATTTTTGACACGCGGAAACTCGGGGTGGATAAGCGCGTGATCAATGCCAAACCCCTCAATGATGACATTTTTCACCACCGCCTGCTCGGCGTCCCCCAGCCGGTCCACCTCAATATTTTCTTTCGCGAGCGCCGCCGCCGCTTCTTCATTAGAAAAAATGCGGGCGCGTGGATTGAGCTCAATCAATTTCTTTAAGGTCGGTACGTCCGCGTGGTCATGATGAACGTGCGTGATTAAAATAGCGTCTAGTTTTTCTAGCGCCGGAACAGTGGAATAATTTCCCGGGTCAAACAAAATCCGGGCATCACCTTCTTCAACCAGCAAACATGAATGGCCAAATTTTGTTATTTTCATATTTATAAATTCTATCTAAATCACTACAGAAACTAGTTTACCCTTCACATAAATCACTTTCTTCGGCGCTTTGCCTTCCAGCCATTTCTGAACTTTTCCGCTCGCGAGCGCCGCTTGTTTCACAACTTCTTCTGTGGCGTCGGAGGCGATTTCAATTTCATCACGGACTTTGCCATTGATCTGCACCGCCAACGTAAGTGTCGCTTCTACGGTGAGCTCTGGTTTAAATACCGGCCACGGTTCGTAAGCCAAAGTTTTTTTGTGGCCCAGCGCTTCCGCCCAAATTTCTTCGGCCAAATGCGGCGCGAACGGCGAAAGCAATTTCACAAAAATTCCGTACTCTTCTTTAGTAATTTTTTGCTCTTTGCCAAAATAGTTGGCGAGCTCCATCATCTTGGCGATGGCGGTATTGAACGCCATTTTATCAATATCTTCCGTCACTTTTTTAATCGTCTGATGGACGATGACCTGGCTGTTGTCTTTTGAATCAGCCGGGTTCTCTTGTAAATTCCACACCTTATCTAAAAACCGGCGCACACCGACAAGACCATTCGTGTCCCACATCACCGCCTGGTCAAATGGGCCCATGAACATAATGTACATACGGAAAGCGTCGGTGCCAAATTTTTCCACCATCTCATCGGGATTTATTACGTTGCCGCGGCTCTTGCTCATCTTCTCGCCGTCCGGCCCCAATATCATACCGTGGCTCGTACGCTTTTTGTAGGGCTCGCGGGTGGGCACCACGCCAATATCAAATAAAAATTCATTCCAAAAACGGGAATACAAAAGATGAAGCACAGTGTGTTCCATACCGCCGTTGTACCAATCAACAGCCATCCAATACTCAAGTTTTTTCATTGAAGCGAACTCTTTGTCATTGTGCGGGTCACAATAGCGGAGGAAATACCAACTTGAGCCCGCCCAGTTGGGCATGGTGTCGGTCTCGCGCCGCGCTTTTCCGCCGCAACGCGGACATTTGGTGTTCACCCATTTTTCCATCGCGGCCAGTGGCGACTCCCCCGTGTCGGTCGGCTGATATTTTTCTACTTTCGGAAGTTTGAGCGGCAATTCGTTTTCGGGGAGCGGAACCCAGCCCGGGTTA
Source organism: uncultured Gammaproteobacteria bacterium (assembly GCA_964531745.1). GTDB lineage: Bacteria > Patescibacteriota > Patescibacteriia > Magasanikbacterales > GWA2-37-8 > JACRFW01. Next base: position 10,530 of record CAZHFX010000008.1, on the reverse strand, counting down.
ACCTCTTCACCTTTACTCTCAAATTTCTTGGCCTGGGCGCACGCTCCGCAATACACGAGCGGAATAGGCTCGCCCCAATAGCGCTGACGCGAAAACACCCAATCGCGCAGTTTGTAATTTACCACGCGCACCCCCCAGCCTTTTTCCACTAAATAATCCATTATTTTTTGAGTGGCAGCGTGAATATTGAGACCATTGAGAAAATCACTATTAATCATAGTCCCATTTTCCTCCTGTACTTGTTCCGGCCGAGTGATTAACGAGGTGTCACCGTCTTTACCAACTACGACGCGCACCACCTCAATACCAAACGCCTGCGCAAACTCAAAATCGCGCCGATCGTGCCCGGGCACGCCCACGACCGCACCCGTACCCACATTCCCAAGCACAAAGTCACTAATGTAAATGGGCATCCTTCGCTTGGTCAGATGGTTGGTGGCATAGAGGCCGGTTGCGACGCCAGTTTTCTTCCGGCCCTCGGCGATCCGATCCTGTTCAGTCTGTCTGGTCGTTTTATCAATATATCCTCGCGCCGCTTTTTTATCGCTGAATTTATCAAAATTTTGTTTAACAAAAGCACTATCAGGGGCCACCACTAGAAAAGTGGCGCCAAAATTGGTATCAGGACGAGTTGTAAAAACGGTAATAGACACAGCAGTGCCCACGACCGGATACATGATATTAATTCCTTCGTTTCGTCCAATCCAATTTTCCTGCTGAATACGGGCGGGTGCGATGTAATCCACTTCTTTCAGACCCTCCAGCAATTTGTCGGCATACTTCGTAATCGCGAGCATCCACTGTTCTTTGTTGCGCTGCTCCACCGGCGCCCCGCATCGCTCACAACAACCCTGCACGACCTCCTCATTCGCGAGCCCGATTTTGTCTTTCGGGCACCAGTTGATGGGCTGATTTTTTTTGTAAGCTAACCCGTGTTTATAAAATTGTAAAAATATCCACTGTGTCCAGCGGTAATATTCCGGGTCGGTGGTGTCCACCGCGCGGTCCCAGTCAAAACTGTAACCCAAACTCTTGAGCTGGCGCGTAAAAGTGGCGATATTTTCCGCCGTCACCTCCGCCGGCGGGCGACCGGTTTTGATGGCGTAATTTTCGGTCGGGAGGCCAAAGGCATCAAAACCAATCGGATACAAAACATTGAACCCCTCCATGCGCTTCTTGCGCGAAATAACGTCCATGGCCGTAAACGGGCGCGGGTGTCCCACATGCAAACCGGCGCCAGATGGATACGGAAACTCAATCAAGGAATAAAACTTTTTCTTTTCCGGGTCTTCTTTAACAGCAAAGGTTTTGTTCTTCTCCCAAAACTTTTGCCATTTTGATTCTATTTTTTTAGGGTCGTATAGCTTCATATTATTCCAAAAGCTCAAGCACTTTTGCGTGTAATTTCGGATTGGCGATTACCAGGTCGCGCCGTCCGCGCCGCCACGGGTTGCCATCGGCATCGGTCACCTTGGCCCCCGCTTCGGCACAAATTAGAGTCGCCGCCGCGTAGTCATGATCAAAACCGGCATTCTCGGCAAAAAAATCAATACCGCCGCTCGCCACATAGCAACTGGCGAGCATACTGCCGAGGTTGTGCATCCACACCGACGTATTGTTATTCAAACGACCAAGCAGGCGCTTAAACTCCGCTTCTTTGTCTGTCGCCATATCGGCGCGCACGGCGATGCCGTAGCCGTGATCAAACGAGTCAACGCCGTTTACTTTAATTGGCAACCCATTCAAACTGGCGCCGTGCCCGCGACTCGCAAAAAATAATTCATCCGCTACCGGATTATAAATCGCGGCCTGGGCCGCTTCACCTCCCACATACACTCCTACCATAACACACCAAAAAGGAATGCCGTTAGCAAAATTACGGGTACCGTCAATCGGATCAATGATCCACTCGGTCAGCGCTCCCGGGTTAACATCGTCCTTTTGCTCTTCGCTGTGGATGCCATGATCCGGGAAAATTTCTCGTATTTTTTCAATCAAAAATACATTTACAGCTTCGTCCGCTTCGGTTATCAAATCGCCCAGATGTTTTTTGGTGCGCGCTGAAACGCCTTTCGTAAAATACCCATTGGCCATTGCCCCCGCTTCGCGAATCGTATCTTTAAGAAATTGTTCAATCATAATTTTCAGAACTTGTAACGGGTTAAGAACAGCGGGTTTGCCTGCCCGCCTCTGGAGGGGACGCTATAAAATTAGAACCAATTTTGGCTAACTTTACAGTGCAGGTAGTCTACGTAAAAAGGTCACTTTTGGCAAGTCGGGCAGAAATGCGTGCCCCGGCCCGCCGCGCGCGTATGTTTGTTCGGCAAATTTTCTATATCACTTTCCGAGAGTTTGTGCCCGCCAGCCACTATTTCAACCCCACCCTCTGTCCCTCCCCCTATAGGGGGAGGGAGAACGATGAAGACGGACATAAATCAACTGCCCAGTCATTTTCAAATGCACCAAAATACTCTGTGTCCCCTGCCTGCCGGCAGACAGGCTTTTTTTCAAACGCCAGATCAATAGCTTCCCGCGCCGGTCTATTTTCACAATAGCATTGCCGGTTAATGCTTGAACAAATTTTGTACTCATATTACCGACGGACGTATTATGGTATACTTCCACATGAACAATTTTTTTGTTCATGATTTTTTTGATCAGATCGCGGCGAATGATTTCAACCTCGGGTAATTCGGGCATAAGAGACAACTTGCTTCAAAAACAACCAATGCTCTTTAAAATTTAATTTTGAAGTACTGTGTTCGCGTTTACGAAAATGAAATGGGATCTCCTTGATGCTCGCGTAATTTCCCTTGCACAGTATCTCAAATAAAATTTTGTAGCCGGCGGCAGTGAGCAAAACGCCATCTAACACCGACCGCCGCAAAAAAAAATAACCGCTCAACGGATCGGCTACCGGCGCTCTAATTATTTTTCCGGCAAACCAGACGCCGACTTGAGAAACCAGCCGCCGCCACCGAGGCCAATCGTCCACCAAGCTCTCGGGTAAAAATCGGCTGCCGATAACAATGTCCTTGTCGGAAAGCGCGGAAAACATTTGCGGCAGAATCGCCGGGTCATGGCTCAAATCAGCGTCCATCACGCCGAGTATTTCGCCTTTGGCCTCGGCGAACCCAGCGCGCACCGCCGCGCCCAGACCAAGTTTGCCGAAACGGTGAATCGCTCGGACGGGATATTTTCCCGCCAGACCTTCCGCCGCGACGCCAGTGCCATCGGGCGAGTTGTCATCAACAATAATCAATTCGGCTTGAATATCTTTCGGCCAATACTTAAAAATTTCCGCCAAGAGTAGCGACAAATTTTCGACCTCGTTGTATGTCGGGATAATAAGCGAAACAAGCATGGCCCTATTGTACAGCCCGAGCCGAGTTCGCGCAATTTTACACCCTTCCCCGCGCCCGCATCGCCGCCGCCACCCGCTCCAACGCGAGTACAAACGCGGCCGTGCGCATTTTGATATTATATTTTTCTTTGGCCGCCCAGACGGCGTGGAATGATTCCACCATAATCTTTTTCAATTTTTCCAGCACTTCCGCCTCTGGCCAATAATAATTCGTCGCATTTTGCACCTGTTCAAAGTAGGATACCGTAACGCCGCCGGCATTCATAAGCACATCGGGAATGACAATGACGCCCTTTTGAAATAAAATTTCATCGGCCTCGGGAGTGGTGGGGCCGTTGGCGAGCTCGGCGATAATTTTCGCTTTAACGCGCGGCGCGTTTTCAACCGTAATCTGATTTTCCAAAGCCGCTGGGATGAGCACATCTACCGCCAATTCCAAAAGTTCAGCGTTGTTAATCGCCCGGCATGGCCCCATACTGGGCATTTGCTCTAGAGTACACACTGTGCCCACACAATAACAGCCCAGCTGACCGCCGGCCTTTTTCAATTTTTCCGCTTTTTGCGGGTCTACCCCCTCTTCATTGTAAACACCGCCCTGCGAATCGCTCACCGCGACAATTTTGTAGCCGAGACCATGTAAAATTTTAGCCATAAAACTGCCGGCGTTTCCGAAACCCTGAATGGCGACGGTCGTTTCTTCCGGTTTTTTGCCAAGTTTTCTCATCAGCTCTTCCAGCACGAACACGCCGCCTTGCGCCGTGGCCGAACTACGGCCACGCGAGCCGCCGAGCGCCAAAGGTTTGCCCGTAATCATACCGGGCGCGTGCGTATCCGTTAATTTTTCATATTCATCCAGCATCCAGCCCATAATCTCCGACGTGGTATACACATCCGGCGCCGGCACATCTTTCGTCGGCCCCAAATATTTATAGAACGCCCGCATGTAGGCGCGCGACAAACGCTCAATTTCAGAAGAAGACAGCTCTTTCGAATTCACAATTACGCCGCCTTTGCCGCCGCCGAGCGGCAGGCCCACCGCCGCGCATTTCACCATCATCCAAAATGACAAGGCCTTGACCTCGTCTTCCGATACGTTTGGGTGAAACCGAATCCCGCCCTTATACGGGCCGAGCGCGTCGTTATATTGACTGCGAAAAGCGGTGAACGTTTTCTCGCTACCGTTGTCAAGCTTAATCGTAATTAGCTCTTGATAAATTCGATCTGGCGTTGACAGCACTTTGACAATTTCGGGAGAAAACGCCAAAATTTTCGCCGCCACTTCAAGCTGTAATAAAGCATTCTGAAAAGGAGATGACGGCATACGCAATTTTAAATATGCTTCTTGATCATTTCTTCCAACTTCTCTTTCTGCATGCCGCCGACCATTTGGTCGGCCACCTGGCCTCCTTTGAAAAGAAGAAAGGTCGGAATGCTCATCACATTGTACTGCCCGGCGGTGTTCGGGTTCTCATCCACGTTCAATTTGCCGATTTTAACTTTTTGCCCGGCCATTTCGGCGGCTAGAGTTTCCACAATCGGCCCCATCATTCGGCACGGGCCGCACCAAGGCGCCCAAAAATCAACAAAAACCGGAACCGCGGATTGTAAAACCTCCACATTAAAATTTGTGTCAGTAAAAGTATTTTCCATAAAATAATTTTAATAAGTAAGGAGTAGAGAGTAAAAAGTAGTAAAAATTAAACACCTTACTACCACCTACTCTCTGCTTTCTACTCGCTATTTCAACACCAGTTTCTTCTCTTTACTCTCTTCCTTATATACTTCCAACACGTCCCCTACTTCCAATTTCATTTTTCCTTCAAACTGCAGGCCGCATTCATTGCCTTCCGGCACCTCGTTTACGCTCTGCTTGCCGCTCTGGAGCTGGGCGATCTTGCCAAAACCGATAATCCCGCCAGCGCGCTTCACCCGCGCCCTGCCATCCTTGATAAGCTTGCCCTGCTCCACCCGGCCGCCCACGATCATAACTTTTTTCCCCGTGCGGAATAAGGCGACTACCTTAAACACGCCGAGTTCGGTGGTGACCAATTCCGGAATGAGCAATTTCTGAAGCTCATCCTTGACGCGGTCAAGCAAATCGTAGATGACGCGGTACTGTTCAAAAATTATACCCCCCGCCTGAATCATTTCAAAGGCGACCGGTGAAGTAGTGACGTTAAAACCAAAAATCATGCCTTGCGAGGTTTCAGCGCGTTTAACGTCATCCGCCGTGATATTCCCCAAACCTTTGGCTACCACTTTCACGCCGACCTCGTCGCTCTTAATGCTCTCTAAAGAACCAATAATAGCTTCAAGCGACCCTAGCGTGTCGGCCTTGATAACCAAATTCAAAGTCTTCTTCGCCTCCTCGGTGTTCTCGTCATTATCCTGCCCCGCGCTGTGCTTCTCGGCGCCAGTTTGCTGGGATTTCTTGACACGCACATCCACGGCCGCCGCGCCCGCGGCGCTGCCGACATCAAGCACATCGCCCACTTGCGGAGCAATTTTAAAGCCCAAAATACGCACCGGACAGCTGGGCGGAGCGGACGCGATCGGTTCGCCGCGGTGATCTTTGAGCGCGCGCGCTTTGCCATAAATTTCTCCGTTCACTACCAGCGGATCGTTAACGCGCAATGTGCCGGTTTGCACCAAAATAGTCGCCACCGGCCCGGCGCCTTTGTCAACGTGCGCTTCAATGACCGTGCCAGCGGCTGGACGATCCGGATCGGCCTTGATTATTCCCGCGTTCATATCAGCCACAATAAGAAGCGTATCTAGCAGGGTATCAATGTTCAAATTTTGTTTCGCGGAAATTTCCACCTTAGGCACGTCGCCGCCCCACCCTTCCACCTGAATGCCGCGCTGGGCCAAATCGGCGCATACCCGCTTCGGATCGGCACCCGGTTTGTCAATTTTGTTTATCGCCACCACCAGCGGCAGTTTCGCGGCTTTAATAATGTTGATGGCTTCCACCGTCTGCGGCTTCACGCTGTCGTCCCCCGCCACCACCAAAATGGCGATGTCTGCCACTTTCGCGCCGCGGCTACGCATCACCGTAAATGCTTCGTGGCCGGGAGTGTCAATGAAAGTAAGCGGAGTTTTTTCTTTAGTCTTGGGGTTGGTCCAAACCACCTGATAAGCGCCGATATGCTGAGTAATGCCGCCCGCCTCGCCTGCCATCACATTGGTATGACGGATGGAATCAAGCAATTTTGTTTTACCATGATCAACGTGGCCCATCACCACAATCACCGGCGGCCGCGGGGTCGTTCCCGGCGTCGCTAAAATATTTTCCAAACTTTCCGTATGCTTATTGAAAGCCGCTACAGTCGGAACGCCCGCCTTCTCCACCGCGAAACCAAGTTCCTCGGCCATAATGACGGCCGTGTCATAATCAATATTCTCGTTTTGATTAGTGAGGATGCCATTCTTCATGAGCTCCATGATGAGCCGATTGATGGGGATTGCCAAAATATCCGCGAGCTCGCGCACCGTCAAAACGCGCGGCAGAGTTACTTTGGCGCCGCTCTCCTTACGCTGTTCTTTTTCCAGTTCTTTTTGTTTATCGCGCTCTTCCTGTTCGCGTCTTTCCAAAACCAATTTAATGCGCCGCCAATCGCGCTGAATCTGGCTCGCGACGCGGTCATCAACTTTGATGGACTTAGCGCCAATATCATAACCAAACTCCGGCAACACTTGCAGAAGCTTTTGCGGGTGAATACGGAGTTGTCGCGCTAATTCGGTAACATTCATAAAGGAAAGTCCCCCTAGTATATATAAAAAAGGCGCCGCAGTCAAACGGACGCCCTTACAAGCGCCCAATTTTTGACGAACGACCAAACAACTCGTATACTAACCAAAACTTTATGGCGCTACCTTTATCATTCCTTCTCATCAACAAACCAGCTGGCTGGACCAGTTTTGATGTGGTTGGCTATATCCGAAAGATACTTCAACATTGTCATCTTGAGCGGAACGAAAGATCCCTTAAACCAAACGTAAGGGATTCTTCTCCCGCCGCTCACGAACGACAGAACCAGAGTGACAAACCAAAACGAATCAAAATCGGGCACGCCGGCACCCTTGACCCCTTCGCGACCGGGCTTTTGATCATCGGCATTGGCCGCGAGGCCACCAAACGCCTTGATGAATTTAAAAACCTTCCCAAAACCTACCTAGCAACTATCCAGCTGGGGGCGGTGAGTGACACAGGAGATCCAACGGGAAAAATAACAATTAACAATGAACCGCTGACAAAACCCGATAAAAATGATATTAAAAAAAAATTATGGTCCTTCACCGGCCGACAACTTCAAACCCCTCCGATGTATTCGGCCAAAAGTGTAAACGGGACAAGATTGTACAAATTGGCGCGGCAGGGAAAAGAAATTGAGAGGCGGCCGAATGAGATTGAAATATTTGATATTAAATTATTGGAATATTCTTGGCCAGTCCTAAAAATTGAAGCGAGTTGCGGCGCGGGAACATACATCCGCACGCTGGCCGAAGACATTGGCAAGAAACTGGGTACCGGTGCCTACTGCGCAGAATTAACGCGCACTAAAATTGGCGAATACCATCTCAATCAAGCGCAAACCCCGGCAATGGCATTGACACGCGCGCGCGCTTGTGCTACACTATATTCACTTTAACTATTAAGAGATTTTGAGAAATCGTTTCCTCCACGCTAGAAAGGAACACGGGAGTTTTGGCTAATTTTACGGTAAATCTATTCTCAACTATGTCTTTTACCGCGACTCGGGCACAGGACCTAAAACGCTCCAAAAAAGCGAACGCCTAAAACGCTCGGTGTTGTTGTAATTGGCCGCTTCTTTCTTCACTTCGTGGCATAACGAAATCCTCAAAATCATGAGGATTTTATCATATGCTCGGAAATTTGAGTTTCATCAGCAAATTGCTGATCATCTTGGCGACTGTCTTCGTCACCGGAGGCGGCGGGGTCGCTATCGGCTATTTTCTACGCAAAAAAATCGCCCAGGCTGAAATCAACTCGCTAGAGGCTAAAGCGGACCACATTTTGACCGAAGCCAAAAACAAACAGCAGACTATCGTCCTGGAAGCTAAAGAAAAAGCCGCTAAAATGCTGGACGAAGTCAAACGAGAGGAGAGTCGCCTGCGTCAGGAAGTGCAAGCCGAAAAACAGCGTTTGGAAAAACGGGAAAACATGTTTGACCAAAAGCTCTTGGAGTTTCAAGACAAACAAACCGAACTCGTCAAAAAAGCCGAGCGTGTTCAGCAAATTAAACAAGAAATTGAACAAATCAAAGAGCAGGAAATCGCCAAACTGCAGGAGGTGGCCGTTCTTACCCGCGATCAAGCCAAAGAAGAGCTTCTCAAAAAAGTGGAGGAGGCCAGTAAAAATGATTTGCTCGGCCGAGTTCTAAAACTCCAGCGCGAATCAACCGAGGTCTTTGAAGAAAAAGCTAAAGATATCATTGTCGGCACCATGCACCGCTGTGCCGTTTCCCACGCCGCGGAAAATACTTCCAGTATGGTTACCATCCCCTCCGAAGAAATGAAGGGGCGCATTATCGGCAAAGAAGGCCGTAATATCAAAACTATTGAAAAATTGACAGGCTGTGAAATCATCATTGACGACTCGCCCGATTCTATAGTCGTTTCCGGCTTCTCCACCATTCGCCGGCAGGTGGCGAAACTGGCTATTGAAAAACTGATCATTGACGGCCGCATTCAGCCGGCGCGCATTGAAGAGTTCGTGGAAAAAGCCAAACAAGATCTCTCTCTAGAAATTAAAAAGGCTGGCGAGGAAGCGCTGTATAAAATGGGCATTACCGGCATTGACCCCAAGCTTGTCAACATTATCGGACGTCTAAAATATCGCACCAGCTACGGACAAAATGTGTTGAACCACTCTATGGAAGTGGGCTACGTCGCCGGCATGATGGCCGCCGAACTGGGCATGGACGCGACCCTCGCCAAGAAATGCGGGTTCTTCCACGACATCGGCAAATCGGTTGACCACGAAACACAAGGCTCGCACCCGGAGATCGGGCAAATGATCCTTAAAAAATTCAGTATGGATGAAGATATTTGCCAAGCCGCGCTCACTCATCACAACGACAACCCATACAACGCTTATTCTTCCATCACCAAAGCCGCTGACGCTGTTTCGGCCGGCCGCATCGGCGCCCGCCGCGATTCTTACGAGCAATACATTACCCGCTTAGAGGACCTTGAAAAAACCGCTTCCAGTTTCAACGGCATTGAAAAAGTTTACGCTATCCAAGCGGGCCGCGAAATCCGCGTCTTCGTAAAACCAAACGAAGTTGACGACTATTCCGCCTTCCAGCTGGCCAAAGATATCGCTCACAAAATTGAACAGGAATTAAAATACCCCGGCGAAATCCGCGTATCGGTAATTCGCGAAACTCGCGTCGTAGAATACGCTAAATAATCTTGTGGATAACTAATTTACGCTGAATGTAGCCAAAAAAATCTAAAAATGCTACACTAGCGATAGCTTGCTATATAAAATTTATTAACTCTTAACCTTATAAGTTATGAATAAAGCGGATTTGGCCCAAGCTTTGGCCGAAAAACTAAACATATCAAAACGCGAGGGCGAAGATATGCTCAACGCGTTCGTTGATCTTGTCACCACCGCTCTAAAGAAAAACGAAGAGGTAGTCCTTACCGGCTTCGGCGCTTTCAGCGCCAAACAACGCGCCGCGCGCACCGGCGTCAATCCGCAAAATCCTACCCAAAAAATTCAAATCCCCGCCGTCACAGTTCCAAAATTCAAGGCCGGAAAAGCGCTTAAAGATGCACTCAAATCATAACCAAAGCCGTACAACAAAAATCCGATCGCTTTAGGCGGCCGGATTTTTTTGATTTGAATTTCTAAATTTTACAGCACGGCTTCTTTGGCGGCCTTGGCAATCCGGAATTTTACCACTATCTTGGCCGGAATTTGGATAGAGGCTCCAGTGGCCGGATTGCGGCCCATGCGGGCGGCGCGGTGCACCTTTACCAATTTTCCCAAGCCCGGGAGCACGAACACTCCGCTCTTTTTTACTTCCTTGTACGCCATCTCCACTAAGGCATCCAGGAATCCGCCGACGTCCTTTTTACTAAGACCTGTTTTTTCTGCCAAAGCAGATAACAGGGCTGATTTTGTCATACCC
>CAZHFX010000007.1:2908-35468 GCA_964531745.1 uncultured Gammaproteobacteria bacterium | reverse complement strand
GTTTAGCGAGCAAATACGAAAATAAAGCGGTGCGCAAACTACCGACGTGTAAATATCCGGTGGGACTGGGGGCAAAACGAGTGCGAATCATAACTCAAAATTTAGTAAAAATACACAAAAATAAAAATTTTGCCGTCGCGTTCCAAATGCGCCCAAAACGCTCGGGTTGGCAAAACAAGCGGTACAGCCATTCTAACCCAAGCGTGCGCATAAGTCTAGGCGGTCGCCTTAGGTGACCGCCTAGATAATCAACAGACCCGCCCACACCCATGGCAATTTTTACTGACGGCAATTTTGGCAAATTTTCGTAAATCCATTTCTCTTGCTTGCCCATGCCAAAGGCGACGAATAGAATGGCTGGCCTTTGTTGATTAATATCTCTAATGAGATCAGTATTCTCTTCACTAACAATTTCTAAGCGGGACTCATTGACAAGCAGGGATTTTTCTTCAATTTTCGGCCCTTTATTAAAACCAGCGATGATGAGTTTTGGAGATTTTCTTTTTAACTCCTCAGCCGCTTTTTTCACCACATCATCACTTCCCGACCCCAGCAGATACACGCTCTTCCCCTCTTGCTCCGCGAGAGCGCAGAGATCAAGCATAAAATCTACGCCGGTAATCCGTTTAATACGAAATCCGGAAACAAGGCTGACGCCAAACCCGTCACAGATATTCAAATCGCCATTATTCAGTACTGCTTTAAAATATAGGTCGTTGCGCGCCTTTACCAGCATTTCCGGGTTGGGGGTGAAAATGACGTGTTGCCCCGAAGCAGACAAAAAACCGGACGTCCTTTCCAGCGCCTCCGAGAGGGTGAGCGAGTCGATTTTAACGCCCAAAATTTGGCTTGAATTCATAGTTATGGAGAAAACCGGAAAAGCGCTAAACTAGAGGAAATTATACCATATTTGACAAATTATTCAATCATGTTATACTGTTTTTATCACTCTCTATGTTAGAGTGATAAATAGTAGCTTTTATCATTTTTAATATTTAGCGTTCATCATTTGATATTTTTACATTATGCCTCCCCAAAATTTTACCAATAAATCACAGGAAGCGATTCAAACGGCCGCGCGGATTGCCAGTGAAAACGGCCAGGGGCATGTGGAGCCGCCGCACCTTTTTGCGGCTTTTTTGAACGACCCGGAGAGCGTAGTCACTTCTATCTTGCAAAAACTCAACGCGCCCGCGAAAGATATTGAGTGCGGTGTAACCCAACAAATCAGCCGCCTGCCCAAAGAAGGCGCCGCCCTGCATGAACGAGCGGTCGGGCAAATTATGCTTGGCCCCGCTACGGCCGCTATTTTTGACATGGCCGCCGCGGAAGCAAAAAAAATGGGCGACGACTACATCAGCGTGGAACATCTTTTCCTGGCTTTTCTCGTCAACCGCAACCCGATCGCAGAGCTTCTCTCCCCGCTTGGCGTAACCTACGACAGCGTGCTGAAGGCTTTGGCAGGCATTCGCGGCAGCCAGAAAGTAGATTCACCCGAACCAGAAAGCAAATATAACGCTTTGGAAAAATATGGGAAAAACCTTACCGAACTGGCGCGCAAAGAAAAAATTGATCCGGTGATCGGACGCGATGATGAAATCCGACGCGTGATGCAAATTTTGACCCGCCGCACCAAAAATAATCCGGTTTTGATCGGCGAACCGGGTACCGGCAAAACGGCCGTAGTAGAAGGGCTGGCCCAGCGCATCGTGAATAGCGACGTGCCGGATTCTTTACGCAACAAAGAAATCATCGCGTTGGATTTGGCCTCGCTTATTGCCGGCACCAAATTTCGCGGCGAATTTGAAGACCGCCTGAAAGCGGTGCTAAAAGAAATCAATAGCGCCGCCGGAAAAATTATTCTCTTTATTGATGAATTGCACACCATCGTGGGCGCGGGCGGTTCCGAGGGAGCCATCGACGCGGCCAACATGCTGAAACCGATGCTGGCGCGTGGCGAACTCCACACCGTCGGTGCCACCACGCTCAAAGAGTATCAAAAATATATTGAAAAGGACACGGCTCTAGAGCGCCGTTTTCAACCGGTCTTGGTGAACGAACCCAGCCCCGAAGACACCATCGCTATCTTGCGCGGCATCAAAGAAAAATATGAGGTGCATCATGGCGTGCGCATCACCGACCCGGCCATTGTCGCCGCGGTGAAACTCTCCGACCGCTATATTACCGATCGTTTTCTGCCGGATAAAGCCATCGATCTGATTGACGAAGCGGCGGCAGCGCTCCGACTGGAAATAAATTCCATGCCGGAAGATTTGGATAAGATGAAGCGCAAATCCATTAAACTGGAAATTGAAAAGCGCGCGTTAAAAAAAGAAACAGACGAAGACTCCAAAGAACGCTTAGGGAAAGTGGAAAAAGAATTGGCCGATATCCAGGAATCCAGCCGCGAACTCTCGGCCAAATGGAAAAATGAAAAAGACATTATTACCCGCATCCATAACTACAAAAAAGAATTAGACCATTTGAAACAGCAGGCGGACATTGAGGAACGCAAGGGGGATTTGCAGAAAGTGGCTGAAATTCGCTATGGCCGCATTCCGACTCTGGAACGTTCCATCAAAGATGACGAGATTAAACTCGCGGTTCTACAAAAAGAGCACGGCATTTTGAAAGAAGAGGTAAAAGAAGAGGACATCGCCTCGGTGGTGGCGCGCTGGACGGGTATACCGGTAAAAAAAATGCTCATGACCGAGAGCGCCCGTTTTTCCACGCTGGAAAGTATTCTGGGACAGCGGGTCGTTGGCCAGGAGGAGGCGATTAAGGCGGTAGCCAACGCCCTCCGCCGGTCGCGGGCGGGAGTAAGCGAACCCAACCGCCCCATCGGCTCGTTTATCTTCCTGGGTCCTACCGGCGTCGGCAAAACCGAACTGGCGAAAAGTCTGGCAGAATTTTTATTTGACACAGAAGAGGCGCTCATACGCGTGGATATGAGCGAATACATGGAGAAACACAGCGTGGCGAAAATTATGGGCTCCCCTCCCGGCTATGTGGGCTACGAAGAAGGCGGACAGCTGACTGAGCTGGTGCGCCGCCGGCCATACGCGGTTATTCTTTTTGATGAAATTGAAAAAGCTCATCCGGATATTTTTAATATTCTCCTGCAAATCCTTGACGACGGCCGGCTGACCGACGCCAAAGGGCGCAAAGTGAATTTCAAAAATACGGTAATCATCATGACGAGCAATATCGGGAGCCAACTTATTTTGAACTTGAGAAAACGCGGCGAGTTCGGTTTCCAAACCGCGCGCAAAAATAAGGGAACGAGCGAAACCAATGTGAAAGAACGAATTATGGAAGAGATGCAAAACCACTTCAAGCCGGAATTCCTGAATCGCGTTGATGAAATCACTATTTTCCATTCTCTGCAGGAGAAAAACATTGAAAAAATTGTTGATCTCCAGCTGACCCACATTCAAAAACGTCTGGATGAAAAGAGAATTACTCTCGTAATTGATGACGGGGCTAAGAAACTTCTGACTAAAATCGGCTATAACCCGGATTTCGGCGCGCGCCCGCTCAAACGCGCTCTGCAAACGGAACTTTTGGATCAGCTGGCGCTCAAAATGATTGAGGGAGCCATAACCGATGGGCAAACCGTAAATGTAGGGACGCAAAAAGGAAAAATCGTTCTAGCCTAACGGCTTTATCAACCCGGCTGTTTGTGCTATACTAGGCTTCAATGAAGCCCCTTAGACGACTGATTATTTCTTTATCCTTTTTAGAGCTGATTTTACAGCCGATTTTTGTACTAGCGCAAACTGATTTTAACCCGCACTATATTATTTCCGATCCGGAGTTGCAGGATTACCAAAATTGGACCCGTTCTGACATTCAAAAATTTCTAGACGACAAAGGCAGTTATCTGCGCCAGCTCATAGTTGAAGACGCGAGCGGCACGATGAAAATGGCTTCAGACATCATCTTTGACGCCGCCAAGCAGTACCAAATCAACCCGAAATTCCTCCTCGTTACTCTGCAGAAAGAGCAGAGCCTTGTTACTGACGATGCCCCCAACCAAAAACAGCTTGATTGGGCCACCGGCTTTGCCGTATGCGACAGTTGCAGTTTGGACGACCAGAAAGTGACTAAATACAAAGGATTCGGGAAACAGGTGGACGGAGCGGCCGGCATCATGCGCTGGTATTATGCCAATGAAGACAAGACATTCGTAAAGAAAAAAGACACGCCGATTCGCATTGACGGCGAAAATGTTATTCCCGGAAGTTGGGCCACGGCGTTTCTCTATACTTACACCCCGCATCTGCACGGCAATAAAAATTTCTGGCGCATTTGGAATGCCTGGTTTGAACAGATATACCCGAATGGGACGCTTCTTACCGTTCCGGGAAGCGATACTTATTGGCTTATTGAAAATGGAAAACGCCGCCAATTTAAAAATAAAACCGCGCTCATTACTAGAGTTGATCCCAAAATAGCCATCGCGACCAGCGAAGCCGATTTGATGAATTATCCACTCGCGGCGGAAATCACTTTTCCCAACTATTCTCTTTTACGTTCACCCGCCCGCACTTACTTGCTAGACTACGATACGCTCCGGCCATTCGTTTCCAATGAGGTGGTTGCTAAACTGGGTTATAACCCGGATGAGCTGATTGACGTTGCCGACGCGGATCTGGCCAGCTACCCCATCGGCTCCACCATCACCGCCTCAACTACCGCGCCGCAAGGAGTGATTTTTCAAATTTCCGACGCCTCCGCGTACTACCTTTTGAAAGACGACGTGTTGCGGCCGATTCTTGACAAAAATATTATTGACGCCAATTTCAAAAATTTACGCGTGGAAAAACATAAACTGAAAGAGCTCGCTAAATACACCGTCGCCGATGAACCAGTGGCTTTTTCCGATGGCACACTCTTACGCGGGAAAGACAGCTCTATCGTGTATATTATGGATCAAGGAGCAAAGCGCCCGATAGCGGATGACGACACCTTCATCGCGCTCGGATACAAACGATCAAATATCGTGCCGGTCGCCACGCTGACGCTTCTCAATATACCGCTCGGCAAACCGCTCTTTATGAATAAAGATTTCACTTCGGCAAAAAATAAATACCTTGGTGATAACGCCACGCCCGTTGCCGATTTGTATGGCGAAAAAATACTCCCCGCTTATGTGGCGGCGGAATACCCCAGCGGTCGAATTATTTCAGGGAAAGACATTGACACGCGGCGTCCGATTGCTTCGGTGACCAAACTCTTGACGGCGTATGAAGCGCTCCGCCAAGATTTAAACTTGAACCAAACCACTGCCTACAAAAAAGAGCTATACGCCATGGAAGAGAACCCTCTTAAATTTCAAAATGGCGATATTGCCAAAAACAAGGATATTTTATATGCTATGTTAGTAGGATCCGTCAACTCCGCCGCCCGCATGGTGGCGCAAAGAACCGGCCTGGAAGAATCGGAACTTGTTCGGAAAATTAACAACCGCCTGGATGAATGGGGCGCGGACTTTACCACTATTTCGGACGTCACCGGCCTAGACGAACGCAATAAATCTACCCCGCGCGATTTGCTAAAAATATTTACTAAGGCGCTGGCGGATAAAACGATCAGAGACGCGATTGCCAGCCCGACCTATGTTTTCAAAAAAATTGTTAAGAAAAAAATTGTCGCTCAAAAAATAAAAAATACCAACCAGATAATAACGCTCTATCCGATTTCAAAACGAGGGTACAAAATTCTCGCCACTAAAACCGGGTACACCGAGGAAGCCAATGCGGTGCTGGCGATGCTTATTGAATCAAAAAAAAATAAAAAACAGTATATCATAATTACCATGGACAATCCAAATTACGCTAAACGATTTGACGAGCCGCACCGGATCGCGGAGTGGATTGCCGCGGGCAACGTCAAAATCGCCGCAGATAAATAGCGCCGGCCAATTAAATAAATTTGATTTGTAATTTAAACTATATGTCTCTCGTCTTCGCGGCGATTACGCCTCATCCGCCGATCCTAATACCGGCGATCGGCAAAGATAATCTTAAAAAAATAGATACCACTAAAAAAGCCATGGAAAAATTGGAAGAGGATCTCTATTTAAGCCACCCCGATATTTTATTGCTGATATCGCCCCACGGAAAACTGTTCCCTGACGCCTTCTCCATGAACGTCTGTTCGGAATATGAAACAGATTTGAAAGAATTCGGCGACCTCACTACTAAGCTTCACATCAAGGGCGAGATGAACTTGCCGGCGCTTATTCGCGAAGCCGGAAAAGAAAAGGACTATAAAACTATCATGATTAGCGAGAAAAATCTTGATCACGGCGCCGCCGTGCCGCTTTTTTACCTCACTCCGCACTTGCCCAATGTCGGTTTGACGGTTTTCGGTTTTTCCGATCTAGACGCCAAAACCCACACTGATTTTGGTTACTTGCTGAAAGAACAGATATTGCACACCAACAAACGGGTGGCGGTTATCGCTTCGGGAGATTTATCGCACGCGCTCGCCACCGACGCTCCAGCCGGTTTCAAGCCTGAGGGTGCGATTTTTGACAAAAAAATACAGGAATATTTAGCCACCCGCAATACTGCCGGGTTGATCCAGCTAGAACCCTCGGCAACAGACGCGGCCGAATGTGGTTTTCGCTCGTTCCTCATTCTTATGGGGATTCTCCGCGACGTTAATTATACCTTTGAATCCTACGCCTACGAAGGGCCGTTCGGGGTCGGTTATCTTACGGCAAACTTCGTCTTGTAAATTCGCGATCGCCCCAAATAAGCGACCGGCCAAACGCTATGATTGTCCAAGTCATATTGGCTAAGCGAGGAACTCTCCGTTTAGCGTGGTTTGATTATCTCGTGCCGGCGGAGCTGGAAAAAACAGCGGCCGCGGGCCAGCTAGTGGTTGTTCCTTTCCGCTCCAAAGAGATGCTTGGCATTATTCGCGCTTTCGCTGCTCAGCCAGAAGCTAAAGCCAAACTCAAGACTCTCAAAGAAATCGTCCTGCCCGAGCCGCTCGTCAGCCACGAACAACTCGCGTTTCTTGAAGAAATGGGGGTATTTTTTCATACCTCGCTTGGATTCTTGATAAAAATGAACCTGTTGCCGTTGCAGAAGAGAAAACTCAAAACGTGGACGATGAAAAAAGAAAAACAAACAAAATCTGAACATCATTTTGAAAAACCGCGCGTGTTCGTCTATTCCAACCTGACCGAAAAAAAAGAATGCCTCAACACTCGCATCGCCGCTCATGGCCAAACGCTTATTCTTGTGCCAGAAGTCGGCGACATCGATCTGGCGCTGAGTGATTTAACTGCGGAAGAACAATCGCGCGCTGTCGCTATCACCGGAGAAATATCGCCAAAAAAACTTTTTACTCTCTGGCAACAAGTATGGAGCGGCGAAAAAAATATTATTATTGGCACACGACGAGCGTTTTTTTTGCCGTTTTTTGATCTGGCGGCTATCATTCTGGATGACGAGGGCAACGAAAGCCACAAAAGTTTTGATTTGGCACCGCGCTTCCACGCCCGCGATGCCGCTATCATGCTCGCGAAACACCATGGCGCCACTGTCCATTTACTCACCCGCGCACCCGCAGTTGAAACTTACTATTTCGCCAAGAACAAAGTATACGAAACCGCTTCAGATCGTCTGTTGCCCGTTATCCCCCAGCGCTATGCCATTTTGGATATTAAAAACGATCGGCGCGGCGGCAGTTTTAACGCCATCACCGCCGATTTGGCTGAACAGATTCTCTCCGCCGCTCAAGGAACGATTTTTCTTTTCTGCCATCGGCGCGGAACGCTTGGCTATGTAAATTGCCGCGATTGCAAAACGGCGCTCACCTGCCCTTCGTGTCAAGAATCGCTGGCATTTCATGCCTGGTCAAAAACTTTGGAGTGCCACCATTGCGGCCGCCGCGAACCAATGATTGCCGCTTGCCGGCGCTGCCAAGGAACAAATATCGCTATGTACGGCCCGGGCACCGAGCAGGTGGAGAACGAATTTAAAAAACTTTTTCCAAATGACCCGCGGCCAATTGTCGTGATTGACAGCGACACTCCGCAAAAGTTAAGCGCGGCCGAAAACCATATTATTATCGGCACCCAATACGCCTGGCCGTCAATTCCTTGGAAAAAAATCAGCCTCATGGCCTTTATTGACAGCGACACTCCGCTGTTTGCGCCGGAATATAAGACCGGCGAACGACTCTGGCAAATTCTAACGCGTTCCCTGTTTTTACTGCCGGAAACCGCACCGCTCTTTATCCAAACGGCACATCCGGAACACACGATTTTTCAGGCTCTTGCCACTCCGGAAATTTTTTATACCAGCGAGCTGGCGGAGCGACGATTGTTTAAATACCCTCCTTACCGCTTTATCCTGCGCCTTTTTACCAGCGAAAAAAATTACGCTTCGCTCAAACACGAAATGGAGTCGGTGGAGAGGACGCTGAAACGATTGACTAAAAATGATTCCGCGGTTACAATAATGCCAGTCGCTGATATGTTTCCTCGTTTTCAACGGGGCCTCTACCGGCAGACCATCATCATTAAAATTGGATATGGAAACTACAAAAAAATTATTCGCCAGATTCTCACCGTGGTGCCGGAAACCTGGAAAGTCGACCCTAACCCCAATACGCTCTTAAGCCCCTAAACACTATGGTGTACGATATTGTATTTGACCCAGAACCAATGCTCCACCGACCAAGCGCACCGATGGACTCGGCCGCCATCGCCGGTCGGGAAACGCAAAAATTTATTAAAGACATGGTGGAAACCATGTATGTGAAAGACGGCGTGGGTCTCGCGGCTGTGCAAATCGGCAAGCCCATTCAGCTCTGCACTATTGTGAAACAATTCAACGCCTTCAATGCGCGCGAAGATCTGTGCCTAATAAATCCACGTTGGACAAAAATTTCCCGGCACAAAACATGGGACGAGGAAGGATGCCTCTCGGTGCCCGGTTTATACGGAAAAATTCAACGTTACACGAACATTAAAGTGAACGCTCTAGACGGAAAAGGGCGGCCTATTGAATTCGTGGCGGAAAATTTCTTCGCGCGCATTATTCAGCATGAAATAGACCACTTAAACGGCCATCTTTACATTGAAACAGCGAAAGATATCCACCCGGCCGAACCGTTAAAACGGACGCTTTCGTAACCAGCCTTATGATCACTATTCTCTATTTCGGCACCAATTCGGCATCGGCAAAAGTACTTGAGGCCATGGCGCGTACCCGGGGTTTTGGCATTTCAGGGGTGGTCACCCAGCCCGACCGCCCCATTGGACGCGAGCAAAAACCAACACCGTCCCCGGTTAAAATAATGGCGGAAAAATTACGTTGGCCTATTTTGTGTCCGGAAAACTTAAAAAATTTTCCTCTGGAAACATTGCCAAAAGCTGATATTTTTGTCGTGTACGCCTATGGCCTTATTATTCCTCAAACAATCCTTGATCGCTCGCCACACGGAACGCTCAATATCCACCCGTCGCTCCTGCCTAAATACCGCGGGCCGACGCCAATTCAATCCGCCCTCATCAATGGCGAAACTGAAACCGGAGTGAGCATTATGTTGCTTGATGCCAAAATGGATCACGGGCCAATTTTCCGGAAACTGCCTCTGGCCATCAGCCCAAACGATACTGCCGCTGATTTGACCGAAAAACTTACCGCGCTGGCTATACCCGCTTTAGTCTCAACCATTTTTGAATGGACGCAGGAAAAAATCTCCCCGACGCCGCAAGATGACGCCAAAGCAACCATCTGTAAAATACTCACTCGCGTTGATGGCGAAATAGATTGGAAAAAAACGAATACGGAAATATATAATCTTTACCGCGGTCTCGCTCCCTGGCCGGGCATTTGGACTCGCTGGAATGGAAAACGACTGAAATTACTTTTAATCGCTCCCTCCCCTATACGGGAAAAGACGGAGGGACTGGTTTTAATTCAGGACAATCATTTGTACATCGCCACGGCTGATGCTTCAATTGAAATAATTGAACTACAGCTGGAAGGGAAAAAACCTATGACCGCCAAGGTATTTTGCAATGGCTACAAAGATTTTCCCGATTCAATTTTGCCCTCCTAAAACAGCTTATGTTTCAGAGGAAGCCTTTTTTTCTTCTTTTCGTTGCATACACAGCACTCCGAATATTTTCTTATTTCTTTGGCCCGGAAACTCCCCTGCAAACACAGCATATCGTGAATACAATTGTTTCTTTGATTTTCCTTGCTCTAGCGGCCGCTCTCATTGTCCAAGGAGACAAGCGCGGTTGGTATTTAATACTGCTGGAGATAATTTTGGGTGGCAGCGGAAATTATCTGGCCGCGTTTGGCTTAACTGTCCGAACATGGCTCGTAATAATAGCCATTCCACTTTACATCTTTAGACTTTTTTGGAAAAAATATTGGCATGGCTTTTGGCAACGTGAATACAAGATGGTAGGTTTGCTGGCAATTTTTTTAACGATTATCGGTCTACAGGGGCTCCGCGGCTTTCTAAATGACCACGACCTCAAACTCATCATCGGCGATACCATACCTTACGCCTATATTTTGTATTATTTCCCGCTCCGCGAACTTCTGCGCGACCAAGGATTCAAGCGGTTGGCCGGCAACGCACTTATGGCGGCAATCGCCGGCAACGCACTTTTTATGCTCTTTACTTTTACCGGCTTTTCCTCCGGAGTGTTGCAACTGCAAGACAGCTACTACCATTGGTATCGCGACGTAGCCGAGGGGAAAATTACCGAACTGCCCTTTCATTTTTACCGCCTCGTTCTGAATGAGCACTTGCTTCTGGTGCCGACTCTTCTCTACCTTGTTTACAGACGATTTTACCAGCGCCACTTACACCCTATCCTCTACACCATACTTCCCGCCCTATTGTTGTTGGTTATCTCTATTAATCTCACTCGCATTTACCTGGTGGCGCTTGTGGTAGGGCTTGTGGCGCTGTTTAACCACACCGAGTGGCGGCGCTGGCTCCTGGGCAGCCTCGTGACGCTACTATTCTTTGGGGGCACCTTTACCACAATCCACCTGATCGCCAGCCGCGGCGCGAGTTTGGGGTGGGAAATTTTTGGTTTACGCCTGCAGAGTATCGTTAGCCCGCAAATTGAAGAGAGCTCCTTGAGCAGAATGCTGATTTTACCGAAGATTATTGAAAAAATACAGACTCACCCGCTCATTGGCGAAGGACTCGGCGCCACCGTGTCTGTATACAGCCCGACATTTAAAAAAATTACCACCACTCCGCATTTTGACTGGGGCTATTTGGAAATAGCGGCCGAGCTAGGCGCGATAGGTTTACTTGTCTGGGGCGCTATTATCGCCTTGATATTCCGGATTTACAAAAAAAACCAACTGCCGAAATGGCAGCTGGCCAGTTTTTTGGCGTTGCTCGTCATCAATCTTACCTCGCCAGCGTTATTTCATGTGCTCGGAATCATCTGGATAATAATTCTGCTGGTTCTGCCGTCTATCCGGCCAAATGATGTTTCTTCAAAATAATTTTCTTGGCTTCTTCATAGTTTTTTACCGCTTTTGTTCGCCAAGGTAAATGGTACATAAAGCTCGGCAGCCAAACACTGCAACCTTTTCGTCCGCGGACGATTTTTTTATATAAAACTTTAGACACAAAAATGCCGGTTTTCCCCTGCTCCAGGAGCGTGAGCCACAGATCCCAATCTTGAAAACGCCGGAGCGATTCTTCCCAGAGCGGGCAGCGCGCCCGGCGAATAAGCGAGGTGGTGTCAATATAATTATTGCGCCTTAAATCTTCGGCGCTGAACGGCTGGCTCCGCATGGTCTTCCAGCCAAACTGAAATTGAGAATAGGCATAACTCGCCTCGGGGCTCTCTTCAAGCGCGGCCAATAATTCTTGGAGCATCTCCGGCTTTGCCACCGTGTCGGCATCCCAAAAAATGACATACTCGCCCTGCGCTTCGCTCAATCCGCGGTTGCGGGCGGCACTGGCGCCTTGATTTGTTTGTTGAATAACTTTTGTATTCAACCCGGATACTTCGTTCAAAGCGTTTTTTAACGCTTCCGAAAAGTTGTCGGTGCTGCCATCGTTCACAATAATAACTTCCAGCGGCAGGACGGTCTGCGCTTTGACGCTGACCAAACATCGCTCTAGAGTATGAGCGTGATTGTAAACAGGAATGATAACGCTAGTTGAGGCCATACTTACCCAAGCTTGGCGAGCTGATTATTCCAAGTGAACTGTTCGCGAACGCGCTTTTTTCCAGCTTCACCCATCTGACGCGATCGTTCGGGATTTTTCAAAAGATCCGAGATGGCTTTGATCACTGCTTTATCTTGATGAACATCAACTACGACACCGGTGACACCGTCTTTCACAGCCTCTTCAACACCGCCAGAACGCCCCGCCACCACCGGCAAACCACTGGCCGCCGCTTCCAAAAATACCGTCCCCCACCCCTCCTCCGCTCCGTCATCCGGGTGAGTAAGAAGCGCAAAAACATCAGACGCCTGGTAATATACCGGCAATTCAGCAAAAGAAATTTGTCCGAGGAAACGGACGACGTTTTGTAAATAATGCTTGTGCACAGCATCAAATATCTCCTGCTGTTTAGGCCCTAAACCAATCATCAGCCAAACGACGTTGGGCACCTCTTTCAAAATTTCCGGCAACATCCGAATGGCGTGCGGATAACCCTTACCCTCTACCATGCGTGCCACTGTTACAATGATTTTTTTTCCTTGCAGGGCCAGGTGTTCTTTCATTTTGGCAATTTTCTCCGGACTGACAACGGATAAAAAATTATCGGCCGGACAGGGATACACCACCACAACAGGGGCGATAGCTTCAACGCGCTCCAGGAGCTTTTTCTTCAAAAATTCGCTATTCACCACAATGCGCTCAGCCTCTTCGCACACTTTCTTAAAATTTTTGAGCTTGAGCGAATCGCGAGTAGCGAGCGTTACATCGGTGCCGTGTAAAAAAATAGTATAAGGAATTTTTACCAATTTTTTCATGAGATACCCGACATACCCGACCGGTAAGGCTTGGTGAATATCCATGCGAGTAATTTTCTCCCGGCGAATAATGCCCCATATTTGAAAAAATAGCCTAAGCCAATGCGGCCAAACCAAAAACCAGTAAGGGCGGCGGCGATACACCTTCCACGGCGACTCTTTATCAAGCTCCTCGGCGCGCGGCAGAGGCGGCGCGTATACGACCACGCTCTCCGGATTCGCGTGTTTGACGTAATTATATACATAGGAAGCGATGCCGCCGGCCTGGGGCGGGTACTCCAGCGTGATTATTAAAGTCTTCGGATTCATAAATTAAACAGAAAAAATTTTCTTAATCCTATTTTAATCATAATTTTGTTGATAAGCGCGGCATCAACAAGACCGTTCCAGAATAATAATAAGCCATAAATAACTCCGCCGATTGGTATCGTGATAATAAAATGTAATTTAAGCGTTAAAAACCAAACAGCCACCGCCATTACTGCCGCCGGCCAAACTGTTTTGAAAAAAGCGCTGGCGATAGCCCTGATATCAATGGACGCAAAACGGCGCGCGTAATAGAAACCGCCGGCGCAAAGGATGCTATTGCTGATAACAGCTGTCAGAGCGGCACCCTCTATGCCAAAACGCGGCAAAAACAACAAATTCAAAACTGTATTGACAAAAAGGGCGGTAGCCAACAGAAAAGTTTGCACTTTTTGATGGTTGACGGCGTTCAACAACGCGCCGGTGATGTAACCCAGAAAACTAAAAATCAGGCTTATGAGAAGCAGACGGAGCACCGGCACTGACGGCAAAAAACGTTCGCCGTAAAGTGCCACGATAACAGGCTTGGCGATGGCGCTGAGACCAAAAGACAAGGGGAAAACGATGGCAAACAAATAGCGCCAGGCTTTGGTAAACAGCTCCCCTATTTTTGCCGGGTCGGTGATAGATAGGGCGCTCATCACCGGGTAAACGCTCGCCGCCACCGCTGAAGGAATAAACTGAAAAGCGAAAGTAATTTTGTAGGGAACACTCCACCAGCCTAGATGCTCCGGCGGCAGAAGCTTGGACATTAGAATTGAGTCGGTATAGGCATAAAGCCGGCCGATGACGCCAGCCATGGCAAAAGGAACGGCGAGGGCCACAAACGCCTTACAGATGGCAAAACTGAAGGTAAAACGATAACGCAGGCCATAGGCGCGGGCGGCAAAATAAGCCCCGTAGATGGTGTTGCCAAAACTCGGTATGGTATAAGCCGCTATCAGCCACAGAAGCGAGGCATGATTTAAAATAGCGGCTGTCCCAATCACCAAAGTGGTAAATTGCGCCGCGACGACAGCAATGGATTCATAAATCAAATTTTTACGCGCTCGAAATATACCGAAAAATGTGCCCTGCAAACTGTCAAAAAACATGGTTACTCCGGAGAGATAGATGAGCGGGCGCAACTCCGATCCGTAATTTAAAAAATTCACAGCGACGATGAGGAGACCATAAGCGGCGCAGCCAAACACCATTTTTGTCCAGAGAATAGTATTTATATACCTTTCGGACTGATCCAGATATTTGGCGGCTTCACGGGTTAAAACCGGCACCAGGCCAAAATCAGCGACCACCGCGAAAATGGTGGTAAATGAAATAGCAAAAAAATACTGACCGGTGTTCTCAACGCCGATGACGCGCGCGATAATGGTGAAATAAACAAAAGAAATTACCTTCTGAAAGACAGAGGCGAGCGTTAAAAAAGAGGTATTTTGCGCGACGGTATACGACATACGCATTATTATGATATGTGGCGAGGGCGGCGGTTTTTTCGCCCCCCCTCGCCCTTGTGTCTTTTCAGGCCTCCCCTACCCCAGTGCGGTGCCGCGAGCTCTCGCTTCGGCGGCCAACACGGCGATCCCGGCCCTGCGGCAGGCTTCCCCGATGCGGAGGTTGGGCAATGCGGGTTCGTTGCCGCACCTGCTGCACAGCCTCTCCTCCTTCGGGGCGTTGACATCACCAAGAACACGAATGCCGTTGCGCGTCTTGTCCGGACGCCGCCTGCTTCCGTTCCTCCTGGGCCATCTGCCTTCGTCGCTCACGGGTACTCCCTGAAAACTGCCTACGGTGGAATTACCCAAACCGACCCCATGCCGGTATGGGAAGAAAAGACTGGGGTATTGTAAATGGTAATTGAAAAAAAAGAAAGAACGTGTCAATGGATAAAAAACCCCGCACCAGTCCGCCAGTCGGCGGAGGTACAGGGTTGGAGTTGAAATATTGGTTTAACGCTTGCTCCACTGCGGGGCGCGGCGGGCTTTTTTGAGACCCGGCTTCTTGCGCTCTTTAACGCGCGCGTCGCGTTTTAGAAAACCGAGAGTTTTTAGAGTTTTACGAAATTCTTCGTTCCACTTCAAAAGGGCGCGGGCGATACCGAGCTGGACAGCCACGGCTTGGCCGCGTTTGCCGCCTCCGGCCACCTTTACGGAAAAATCAAGATCTTTTTCTTTGGCCAGGGCTTTGAGCGGAGCGAGGACGATTTCTTGCATTTCAAAATAGGGAAAATACGCCGCGAGCGGCTGGCCATTCACGGTAATTTTCCCATCGCCCTTATCAATATGAACGCGGGCGGAGGCGGATTTTCGGCGGCCCACGGAACGCGTCACTGGGCTTTTTTGGTTGAGTTTAGTCATAGTCAACGGGTTACTTAATTGCCAATCGTTTCAAACGATTCGTGCGGAATTTATTTTTGGGAAGCATTTTGGCCACGGCGTGAAGCAAAACTTCCTCCGGCTTCTCTTGCAACACTTTCTTCGCCGGAATTTCTTTCAAACCGCCCGGATACATGGTGTGGTGGCGATAGAGCTTCTGGTCAATTTTTTTACCGGAAAAAACCATCTGACTGATATTGTTCACTACCACTTTTCCGCCGCGGTCAACGCTCAATTCATAATCCGGCTTGTTTTTACCCATAAGGAGCGTGGCGATGGTTGTCGCCATGCGGCCCGGGCGCTGTCCGGCGGCATCAATGTTATATTTCCCGTGTGTGCTGACTGCCATATATTTCAATATTAAACTAATTCAACCAACGCCTCCTCGGCTCCGTCGCCGACGCGATTTTTAACCATAGTAATACGCGTGTAGCCGCCATGGCGATCTTTATAACGGGGGCCGAGCTTGGTCATGAGTTTGTTTGTCGCATTCTTGGTATAGAGCGCAGTTTGAATATTCCGGCGATCGGACAACGCGCCGTGTTTGGCTTTAGTGATTAGGCGCTCCACAAACGAACGGACAGCTTTGGCTTTGGCTTTGGTCGTATTAATTTTCTCAAACAGCACTAAACTCTCGGCTAAATTAGCGAGGAGCGCTCGACGGCCGGCAGTTTTTCGATCAAGGGTGATTTTATTTTTTTGGTGACGCATAAAACTAAATTACTCTTTCTTTTTTGATTTCTTTTTTGATTTCTTTTCGGCTACAGCCTCTTGAACTGCTGCCACCTCTTCTGTCACTACTGGAGCAACCGGTTCAGCGGCACTTTCCGCGCCGTTTAACACAATATTAAAATGATCCATCAAAATTTTAGTGCTCTGATCAATGGCTTCGCGCGGAGTGATGGTACCGTTAGTTTCAACGGATAAAGTCAATTTTTCAAAATTAGTGATATCGCCGACGCGGGTGTATTCCACATGATAACCGACGTCTTTCACCGGAGTGTAGACCGAATCCATGACGATCGTTCCCAAATCATAGTTCTGGCGGTTTTTCTCTTCCACCGGTTTGTAGCCGCGGCCGCGGCCGACGGTGATCTCTATTTCCAACGTCTTATTTTTAGTTAGATTGCAAATGACTAAATCCTTATTCTTTACTTCCACGCTGGAATTGGCTTCAATGTCACCGGCGGTTACCGGACCCAACCCCTTCTTCGCCAAATTAAGCATTACTGGCTCATCGGAAAATACTTTGACCGCGAGTTGTTTTAAATTCAACATGATTTCCACGACATCTTCCTTCACGCCGTCAATCGTAGAAAATTCGTGCTGAACGCCTTTTACTTTGAAATATTCCACAGCCGAACCAGGAAGCGAAGAAAGCAAAACTCGGCGCAAAGCGTTACCGAGCGTGGTGCCGTAGCCATGATAACACGGCGTGACTACCATTTTTCCGGTATGTTCGCTCTCACCGGGCTGAAATTCCACCTTAGACGGGAGAAGAAAATTTTCCATACGTTTGTAATATTTTTATCCCAACTTAGTCGGGATTAAAATTAACGTGAATAGAAACCAATGATCGCGTTCGCGTCAAAATTAGGGTTGGCAACGGTCGGACTATTTAAAACTTTAGCCGTCAACATTTTTGGGTCAACGCCCAACCAGCTCGGCATTTCTTTCTTCGCAATAGTTTCTGCACTATTTTCAAACAATTTGCTCTGACGAATTTTGTCTTTAATGGTAATGGTTTCTCCGACCCGCACACGGTATGATGGAATATCCAATTTTTTTCCATTCACCACCACATGGCCGTGGCTCACCAACTGACGAGCGGCGGCGCGGGAAGAAACAAAACCGCTACGATAAACTACATTGTCCAAACGAGCCTCTAGATAATGGAGTAAAAATTTGCTGGTGTCACCGGTCTTCTTGGAAGCTTCGGCAACATAATTGGAAAACTGACGCTCCAAAATGCCGTAAATACGCTTCACTTTCTGCTTTTCACGAAGCTGCTTGCCATAACCAGAGAGTTTCGTATGTTTCTGATTCGGTCCGTGCATTCCCGGCGGATAACTCCGGCGCATCAAAGGACACTTCGGGGAGTCGCAGAGTTTTTCACCGAATTTTCGACAAAGTTTGTGTTTTGGTCTTAAATCGCGAGCCATACAAGTAAGTACTTTCTAAAAATATAATATTAAACGCGGCGGCGTTTTGACGGACGGCAACCATTGTGCGGAATCGGAGTCAAATCGGTGATATTAAGCACGTTCAAACCGTTGGCGTGCAAAGCCCGAATAGCAGATTCACGGCCGCCCCCGATACCTTTGATAAAAACATTTACTTCTTTCACGGCATAATCGGCCAGCTTAGCCATTAAATCTTTTACCACCACGCTGGCGGCATAAGGCGTCGCTTTTTTCGGTCCTTTAAATCCATTAGTGCCTGAAGACGACCAGCCTAAAACAGCGCCGTTGGGATCAGTAATGCTGATAATGGTGTTGTTGTAGGTGGCTTGGATATAGGCATTGCCGCGCGGCACGATCTTAACGACTTTCTTTTTCTTTGGAGCAACCTTGACTTCCGCTTTTGGAGCGGCCGCCGAAGCGTTTGGTTTGGTAATTTGATCTGTCATAGAGAGTTTTACAAAGTGGTGGGAAGAAATTAAGTCTTTTGACCGGCGTCTTTACGGCCGCTACCCATGGTTTTACGAGTGTTGCCGCGCACTGTGCGAGAGTTAGTTTTAGTGCGCTGACCGCGTACCGGCAAATGCTTCATATGACGGACGCCGCGATAGCATTTAATGTCTTTCAAAGACTTAACATTGCCTTGAACTTCACGACGCAAATCGCCTTCAGTGCGATAGCTCTTTTCAACTATAGCGCGCAACTTGTCTTCTTGTTCGTTAGTCAAATTCTTCACGCGAATATTGCCGTCAATACCGGCGACTTTTAAAATCCGACGAGCAAGAGTCGGACCAATGCCGTAGATATAGGGCAAGGAAAATTCAATTTTCTTTTCTTTAGGAATGTTGGTGCCGGCAATACGCATAGTAAAAAAACTAAATAGAATTTAGCCTTGACGCTGTTTGTGTTTTTTAGTAGAGCAAATCACGCGTAATTTTCCTTTACGACGGACTAATTTACATTTGATGCAAACCTTTTTTACCGAAGCGCGGACCTTCATAGATGTCGAATTGCTAATGGAATATCCGCCCGAGGCGGATTGATAGCTGACACAAAATCTTTTTCAAAGATTTCGGTCGCTATCAAAAAATACCAACCACTGCCGCGATATCATGGCCCCGCGAACGCCGGCTACGGACCTAATGTCTATGAGCCGGTTTGGCAGAGCTACACCGCACTGGTTGATATTCTTCCGTTAAAACGGAATCCCGACTCGCCGCCGGGATAAATAAATTGTCTAAAAGCGGAAAGTGACGCGCCCTTTAGTCAAGTCGTATGGCGTCATTTCCACTTTAACCTTGTCAGCCACGGACAAGCGGATTTTATTCAGACGCATTTTCCCCGACAAGTGGGCGATGATCATCTGGCCGCTTTCCAGCTTCACTCGGAACATGCCGGCAGGTAAAAGTTCTTCAACCGACCCGCGCAGTTCAATGGTGTCACTTTTAGGCATCGCAAAAAGTTAAGCTGTGAATAGTATAACGAAAATCTCAAAATCCGTCAAGGGCTAAACGATGATAGGTTTAATTTGGCTAATTTCAGCCTTTTCGTGGTATACCCAGTGCTTATAGAGCAAGAAGTTCCAAGCTACCGCCAAAGCGATGTTCGCTATTCTGATTAACAAATAGTTGTAGCCCAAGTGATCGTGAAAAAACCACATCCAGGTAATGGAGAATAAATAATTGGCTAAAGCCAGAAGATAATACCGGATCATTTGCTGTTGAGCGATCCCCTTTGATTTGAACGCCCAATATTTATTTAGTAAAAAACCGTAATTGATCAAAAATAATTGGTTCACCACCACCGCCATGACGGCGCTGAAATGAAAATATTCTTTGAGGGTAAACAGCGAACCAACATCAAGCGCCACGCCGCTGACGCCAATGATAAAATATTTGGCGAATTCACGCCGCGCGCCCCAAAGATGAAGAATAAATTTTTTTAACATAGTTACTCCACAATCGCTTTAATGCGCCGGACCCCGGCGCCGACCGCTTCTTCTTTCACGATTTTGAAATGGCCGATGGTGCCGGTGCGCAGAACGTGCGGCCCGCCGCAAACCTCGCGGCTGTAGGTGGGGCATGCTGGATCGGCAAAAGCTTTCTCATTCACATCGCCCACGGTATATACCTTTACTTTACTGCCATATTTATCTTCAAACAAGCCAATCGCTCCCTTGGCCTTGGCTTCCGCGAAAGTCATCTCGGCAAAACTCACCGGATAATCGCGGGCAATGGCGGCATTCACCAAATCTTCGGTCTGCTTAACCTGTTCGGAGGTCATTTTTTCCGGGTGCGAAAAATCAAAGCGCATACGCTCGTGCGTAATGTTGCTCCCCTTCTGCATGGCGTGCGGCCCCAAGACGCGTTGAAGGGTGGCGTGGAGCAAGTGGGTGGCGGTGTGATAGCGGGTGGAAATTTCACTGTGGTCGGCCAAACCGCCGGCAAACTTCTGCTCGGCGCCCACGCGCGAAAGCTCCTGGTGCTTTTTAAAAGCTTCTTCAAAGCCATTCACATCCACGGTAAGGCCATTCTCCAGGGCCAGCTCTTGGGTCATTTCCAAAGGGAAACCATAGGTGTCATAAAGCTTGAAAGCTTGCTTTCCGGAAATTTCTTTAGTAATCTGCCCAGTTTTTTGAAACCCAAGTTGAAATCCGCCGATGAGGCGGGCAAATTCTTTCAAACCCTGCTCCACGGTATTTCTAAATTTGCTTTCTTCGCCAGCCATTTCAGTGGTCACAAAATCTTTGTTCCGCACGAGCTCGGGGTATACCTCCGCGAAAATGGCGATGACTTCGGAAGCAATTTGGTCGCAAAAATTTTCTTTAATGCCGAGCAAGCGGCCATGGCGCACGGCGCGGCGAATGAGGCGACGCACAATATACCCTTGGTCAACATTGCTCGGAGCAATGCCCTTGTCGTCGCCAATAATCATGGTAGCGGTGCGGATATGATCCGCGATAATGCGCATGGAGCGAGTGACATCTTTATTCTCCACATACTCGTGGCCGGAAACCGCTTCTATTTTTTGAATAATTGGCCAAAAAGTGTCAATCTGGAAAATATCCGCGTAACTATTTAATACCCGGACAGTTCTGTCTAGCCCCATGCCGGTATCAACGTTCTTTTTGGCGAGCGTTTCAAAAGCATCGGCGGCGGTGCGGTTATATTGCATGAAGACATCATTCCAGATTTCCAGCCAATTATTTTTATCTGTCGCGACATTGCTGCCCTCTGGAGGAAATTCCGTAACCCCCACCCAATAAAACATTTCTGTAGAAGACCCGCACGGCCCAGTTTGCCCGGCCGGGCCCCACCAGTTATCCTCGCGCTCAAAAACACCGCCCGGCATATAGGCGATTTTGTCCGCGGGCACTCCCACCGACTGCCAAATTTCCGCGGCTTCGTCATCCTTGGGCACTTGGGGCACGCGTTTGTCGCCGCCAAAAACCGTCACAGACAATTTACGCTTATCAAGCCCCAGCCATTTATTGGAGGTCAAAAATTCCCAGCTCCACTCAATGGCTTCTTTTTTAAAATAATCGCCGAGCGACCAGTTGCCCAGCATTTCAAAAAATGTTAAGTGACTGCTGTCGCCCACTTCATCAATATCACCGGTGCGCACGCATTTTTGAACATCAGCGACGCGCGTTCCCATCGGGTGAGGTTGACCAAGCAAATACGGAATGAGCGGCTGCATGCCGGCCGTATTAAATAAAACGGTCGGGTCGTTATCAGGAATCAAAGAAGCCGAAGGGATGATGTTGTGCCCTTTGGAAGCGAAAAAATCTAGATATTTATGGCGGAGTTCTTTGGAGGTGAGCATGCGGACTTAGGAATAATATTCTACTACAAAGGCAAATTCTTTCTTAAATTGTTCGGGTGTTTTGCACACCCCCTCAAGGATAATCGGCACAGCGAGATCTTTGATGGCCTGCAAAATTGGTTCCTGCTGTGTTTCAAAAATCGGCGCGTGCCGATTGGCCGTTTCTTCTAGCTCGATAAACCCGCTTAAATGGACTTCCTTAATTAGATGGCCAAATGACTCGCAAAAATCTTTAGCAGATAGCATCGTCGGATCATTCGTAAAGGCATGGTTCACATCAAATACCATACCATACTCATTGCCTTGAAAGAAGGGCTTCATTCCAGCTGCTGTTCTCGCGGTTTTTTTACGCGCGTCCATATTTTCCAGACAGATCGGCAACTTGTATTTTTTAAATACATTCCAATCTTCTACCCGATCTGGGTGCACCACCAGTATCGAGGCTTGCACTGCTTCACATAGCCATTCAAGATTGTAAAGCAACGCGCGCGTTGCCTCATCATCACGGTAAGTGACTGGCTCGGCCCCAAATTTTACCGGCGCATGTACAGAGCGATGCGCGAAAGAATTAAAGTATTTATGTTCAACATGAGGTTTGATCAATGCAAATCGGTTATAATCTAGCAGGCTAACTTCGATGGCCTGGCATCCAAGATCAACAAAGAACTTCATCTTTCCAATAAACGAGGATTCATTTTCTAGACGACCGGTGGTAAAACCAATGATCATAGACTTTTTTTAAACAATTACCGCCAACCCCACTTTGAGAATATTTTAGCTAAAACATTACCGGAGGTAATAGGGCGATCAAACGATGTGTCGCAAACTGAACAAGCGCCAGCCACAACAAAAGGAATGCGGAAATACTACCAATAATGACAAGACTTTTTAGAAAGGTAATTCTGAATACCAAATAAAATATAAAAATGGAGAAAAAAATTGCCAGTAAAAAGAAAGATACAAAAATGTTCAAATGGTCTGGAAAAATTTTATTGATTCCCGGAAACCAAAGGAGGACGCTTAATATCAAGAGTTGCATGATCCCCGTTGCGAAAATAGTTTTTGGTACAGACGCTGTTAAAATCCCATACTTACGCAATCGGAGTACTATATATTGAGGCAACACTAAAACTAAAAATCCTGTAAAGATTACCAGTAATATGGCGGTTATTTTTATTACTAAAGGCATGTTCTAAATAATGACTCCCCCGCCTAAACATTCGCCCTTCAGATAGAAAACGGCGAACTGCCCAGGGGTGACGGCGCGCTCTGGGGTGGCGAACTTAATGGCCAACCCACCCCCGCCTGCCTCGCTAGCGAGAGCATTGCGGGCAGGCCTACCCCGCCCAAGCGGGGAATTGCTAACTATGGCCTTTTGGAGTGACTGGCGATGACGTAAACGTACTAGGCATTTTAGCGGAAGTTTTGGTATTTGTCCAACCCAATGGATATCACCCAACGCAACCTCCTTCTTATATAAGAGCGGGTCGTTTTCGTAACCGACAACGAGCTCGTTGGTTTTAGGGTGTTTGTCGACGACATACAACGGCTTACTGTCATTCTGAGGTGAAGCCGAAGAATCCCTTGCCTTTGAATTTAAGGGATCCTTCGTTTCACTCAGGATGACAGCGGTGCGCCCCCCAAAAGATAAACCGTGCCGCTGGCCAATGGTGTAGAAGGACAAACCTTCGTGCGTGCCAACGACCTCGCCCGTACTCAAAATAATTTTTCCTGGTTTGTGTTTAATCTTTTTCTCCAAAAATTCTTTCATCGGCACCTCACCCACAAAACAAATACCCATACTTTCTTCTTTCTTGGCCGTAGGCAGGCCAAACTTCAAAGCTAATTTTCTCACTTCTGGTTTGGTGTAACCGCCGATCGGGAATAAAGTGTGAGCAAGTTGATTCTGGTTTAATTGATGTAAAAAGTAAGTTTGGTCTTTGTTGGTGTCTTTGGAAGTTAATAACGCCAACCCACCCCCGCCTGCCTCGCTAGCGAGAGCATTGCGGGCAGGCCTACCCCGCCCAAGCGGGGATTTTCCAATTCGGGCATAATGCCCGGTGGCCAGATAATCAAAACCGAGCTCTTGGGCTTTCTCCAGCCAAGCGCCAAATTTAATGAATGTGTTACAGAGCACGTCGGAGTTGGGCGTGCGCCCGGCCTGGTACTCTTTAAACATGTAATCCAACACCATTTTTTTATACTCTTTGGTGAAATCAAACTTCAAAAGCTGAATGCCAAGATGTGCGGCCGCGCGCAAGGCATCACGGTAATCTGGCAGCCAACAACTTTCGCTTCCTGGCTGGTTGTTGTCGTAATTCAGCATGTAGGCACCCATGACTTCGTACTTTTTTGAAGCCCCCAAAAGCGCGGCAACAACGGAAGAGTCGACGC
This sequence comes from uncultured Gammaproteobacteria bacterium, assembly GCA_964531745.1. GTDB lineage: Bacteria > Patescibacteriota > Patescibacteriia > Magasanikbacterales > GWA2-37-8 > JACRFW01. The sequence goes on along the minus strand of CAZHFX010000007.1, from coordinate 11,384 downwards.
CTCCAGACATAGCGACCAATACTCGTAGTTTATTTTGCGGTGTCATACTAAACCCCACCCTTTATCCCTCCCCTTATAGGGGAGGGTAACGTAAAAAAATTATAACCGTACCGGCTTGGCTTTAGAGCGGAGAAGTTTGGCGTAAAATTTGTCGCTCCACTGGAGAAAGTTCTTGCCGCCCGCAATTTTCTTGGCAGTTTTGGTGCGCAACCAATACCAGCAATCATACACCAGCCTGAAATCGTGCTGAATTTTATTCCAACTATTGTCTAGGTGCTGTTTGGCTCGGGTAATAAAAATGGGGCCAAATAAATCCAGTTTGTCGGCATCACGAAGTATCACGGCTTCCCAACAACCATCGGCAAAATTATTCCAATGATTGCGCACCGCATATAAAATGATAAGTTTTTCGGCGCGAGATAACGTCTTCAGGACATGGTCGGCCCCAAACCATTTCCGGCACAGATCGTAAGACAATTCGTGATGCGTTTTTTGAGGAAACTCCTGCTCAATAGCTCGGCCAACATCGTGAAGCAAACCAGAGAGCGCGACTAAAAAAATGCTACCACCCTCGGCGCGCGCTAAACGAATGGAAAAACGAGTTACTCGTTCCGCGTGGCCAAAATCATGCCCCGGGGAAAGACGGCCTTTAAACCAGGCTTTTACTTTCTTATGGGTATAATCAAAAACCTCTTTTTCTCTTTTGTTCATATATATATTACAAACTCACACTATATTAGCGGAAAAAACAGCCTAAAGCAAGAGCACCACGCCAGCAATCTGGCTTGCGTGGCGGGCAGGAACTAAAAACCCCACACTATTACTAGCGTGGGGCTTAAGAATCTTGTAGATTAAGCGTTGCGGCGAGCCTGCATGCAGTCTCGGCAATATACTGGTTTGTCGCCCGAAGGTTGGAAAGGCAGCTGAGTTATAGCTGTTCCACAACTGGCACAGGTCAAATTGACGCTGTACATCTGGCGAGGGGGGCGGCTCATGCCGCTTCCACCCATACCACCAGTTCGAGTCTGACGGAACGCGCGATTGCATTCACTGCAATACACAGGTCGGTCACCAGACGGTTGAAAAGGCAACTGAGAAATGTGGGTCCCGCATTTAGCGCAGGTTAAGTCCACATCGTACATTTGCCGATCAGTACCAAAAGCCATAGGATTATGACGTTGTTGTTCCCAAAATGTGTTTTGAGATGTTAATTAAGTTTTTCGACCCTTACCCCGCGGAGCCCGAAGGCTTTTTGCGGGATCTATTTTGGGAACTTTGATAAACGCCGTTACCCAATTTATTGAAATAAGTATAGCACAAAAATCAGATTTTGTCAATGCCTGCAAAATTACCGCCAAATTTCGGCTCAAACAAGCGGTTTTAGGGTCGTAATCGGCCGGCTTTGAGTGATATAAAACTTGCCTTCCGTCATCGCCCACTCAATATCGCAGGGAAAGCCATAATGCTTTTCAATACCAACGCACACACCGGCCAACTCCATAATTTGCTTGCCCGACAGCTTTTGTTTTCCCCCTTCGCTCTCGCGCAACTCCACCCAAACGTTCGATCCTAACTCTTCATACCCCTCCCTTTGTCCCTCTCCTATTAGGGGATGGGTACGGGGTGGGGTTTTTATTTTTTTGTTTTGTCGTTTTGTTGCTCGTATTAATTTTCTCGTCTGGGTGCTCACGCTCACATCTAGCAGACTCATGGCCTTCTTGCTGATAACATAACTATCCGGCGTAATCAGGCCGCCCACAATGGCCTCGCCTAAACCAAACCCAGCTTCAATGATCATCTGGTCATAGTCTTCGGTCACCGGGTGCACGGTGAAAGCAATGCCGGAAACTTCCGCCTGCACCATTTTTTGAATTACTACCGCCACGGAAACATAATGATCAAGCAGCTTTTTTTCATGACGATAAAAAATGGCGCGCGGAGTGAAGAGCGATGACCAGCATTGCTTCACTTTGTCCAACACGTTTTTTCTCTCTGTGTTTAAATAGGTTTCCAACTCCCCCGCCCAGCTGGCGACGGATGAATCCTCGGCCGTCGCGCTACTGCGCACGGCCACATATTTAGCATCTAGCTTATCAAACGCCCCCAGAATTTCTTTCCCCAAATCTTTCGGCATCAGCCGATCGTGAATCATATCGCGAATCACCGCGCTGGCCTTGTCTACGGAATTAGTATCTTCGGGATTAACCTTTTTAAGTTGAGCTGGCATATCCTCTGCCAACCCCGTTTCATGTAAAAATCTGTCAAACGCATTCGCCAGCACGACAAAACCGGGCGGCACCGGAATCTTGGCCCTAGTCATTTCGCCGAGTGACGCGCCTTTGCCGCCGGCCTCGGCGACGCTGATTTTTGTGATGTCTTTGAAAAATTTGATGTGGGACATACCACGTTAGTATAGCTGAAAACTTTGACAAAAGCAACAAAACCGTTTAACATTCAGCTCACACCCTGTTCGCGAGCGGTAGTTTCGCTGGCAGTCCCGCCAGCCGACTCACGCGCGAACAAGTCTGCGGAGAAAAACAAATGGCGACTGCCGTGAAAGACATAGCAACCACCATGATGGATTTGGCGACTGCCACAAAAGATGTGGAGGAAGCGCTCAGAAAGGCCAAAGAGCATTGCGAGCGCGCGAGCAGGCTCGCCGCCTACTTCTCAAGGCTGGACAGGGAGAGCGACGTTGGCGCTCTCATCATGATCGCTATCGCGGCAGTGGCTTGCGTGCTCGCTCTCGTCTACAGGTAGGAAGCTTCGCGCGGACAGTCTCATGAGAGGCCTCGGGTGCCGCACCCGGGGCCTCTCATTGCAAACTTAATATAAGTTACTTTCTTTCTAAAATTTTCACCACTCCTCTATCTGCGTCCACTTCCACCACATCCCCGTCTTTGAACACATGCGTCCCGATCTTTGTGCCAACGACACAAGGCTTTTTTAATTCACGGCTGATTATCGCGGCATGGGAAATTATTCCGCCAGTATCCGTCACGAATGCCGCCGCTTTTTTCATGGCTACAATCAAATCCGGGTTGGTGGCGGATGAAACCAAAATATCGCCTTCCTTCACTTTGGCCACATCCGAAGCCCTCAAAACTATTTTAACCGTTCCCTGCACTCGCCCGCTATAAGCGATAAGCCCCTTTAATTCAGTGACATTTTTATTTTCCTCTGAAGAGGTTTCTTTCTGAACATTTTTCAATATTTTAGCAATCACTTTTTTCCCCTTTTCTCCTTCCCACACTTGAATGCGCCCCTTGCTCACCAAGTAACAGCATTTTTTCACACGCTGCGCGACCTTATCGTGAAACTCGTCGGCTTTATTTTTCAGCAAGGCTTCGCCTACTTCGTCATAAACCAAATATTTTACTTCTTTCAAAGTCCAGCCCAAACGGCGCGCGATTTCTTCCAGCACCGCGTCCATGGCTACATATGACTTTTGATAAATTCCTTTCCGAAAATCCTTGATAAACATCAGCTCCGCGGAAACACGCAACAAATATTCCAATTTGTGCGGCAAAACTAATTCACCGAGCAAAAATTTCTTCTCCTTCGCGATGGTGCGATAATGTAGCTCTATATCTTTCTTCTGCCGGGCGATATCCCCTTTTTTTAAATTGTCTTTCAACACCGACAACAAATATTCCACGTTCATAACGGGACCGCAATAAGCATAGGTTAACCAGCCGTATTGCCTGGCGTGCCGCTCAAGCATGCCAGCGACCAGAGGAAACGATGCTTTAATCTGGCCGTAAGAATTATTTTGTAAGGCTTTCAAAATATCCGCGCTATTAGCCATTTTCCCAATTTTTAACAACAGCTTAACCCGGGCCAACTCTTCTTGCTGTACCTCGCTTTGCTCTTCGCTGGAACTCAAAGTAGAATAATATTGGCCGGCCAAATGCGCGACACCTTTTTTATCTAAAAAAGAACGCAATTGTTCTAAAATATGCTCGCTCAAAAAACTTTTTTCCAACCCGTCAATAAATACCGGGAACCAGCCCCAGGCTCTTAAATTGCGCAGTTTGGTTATGTAGTTTAAATAAATCTTAACCAGCTCCTTGTCGCTCAGGCGCTTTAGACGAGCGGCGTTCGGTAAGTGACGACAAAACAACATCAAATCATTGCTCAATGAATAAATGCTTTTTAGAATTTTATGGAAAAACTTTTCATCACTGGAAACGCGAGCAAAAATCTTTGCCCCCAATTTTAGGGTGGACGCGTCATCCAAATAGACCGAAATGAAACCATTTTCATTGATAACAAAACACTCCTTCACGCTATAATTAAAAATTCTCTTCAAATCTTCCGTAATAGTCAGATCGGATATGTACCATGGGTATAGATACATGTTGTCCCGATCAAAAGTATAGCGCAGGGGCATACTAACTAGGTAATTTTAGCCATATTATTTTCTTATTTTTTCTTCGTTCTTTTTCAAATCATGCAGACTGCCGACATCCCAATACCACCCTTTACCGCGAAGACCGCCGCTATCGTTTAATATATGATAGACGCGAAAGCCTACGCCTGCCTTTTCTGCCGCTGTTTTAAACAGTCCGCAATTTTCTAATTTGTCATCGGTATAAACAATAGTATCATAACCGTCGCTCTTTTTTTGCGCAAGGTATTTTTCCAGCATCTCTTCGGTTTTGACATTGGTTTCTCCGTAATCAAAGGTGGAGCCCAGCTTTCTAAAAAAACTCAAGATATCAAAACCGACCTTGGAATTAAGATAAGAGGCGCGCCAGCGCAACTGCTCCTGAAAACCGGTGCTGAATGTTTCGTTATTTTTAGTCCAGCTTAAAACTTCGCGATATCCGGGCATAATGTCCAAGTTAAACATTTCGCCGTGCAAGTAAGGTTCTTGATAACACTCTTCAAAACCTCTAGCATCAGTAAAACTTACTCCTTTTGATTTGACATAACTCTCAAAACTATCAAAACCGGTTAATTCTTTATTCCATTTCTCATAGAACAAAGTGCCCGCAATGTCCCAAAGATATAAAGTTTCTTTATCCATATCAAACTTTTAATTTCCTCACGACTCCGCGCTCCGCGTCTACTTCCACCAAATCACCGTCTTTAAAAACTTTGGTGGCAATTTTGGTGCCAACAATACAGATTTTCTGGAGCTCGCGCGCGACAATCGCCGCGTGACACAAAAATCCGCCTTGGTCAGTCACTACGGCTTTGGCCTTGTGAATGGCCGGCATATAATCTGGGTCGGTCATAGGACACACCAAAATTTCTCCTGTCCGCATTTTCCCAATATCATCCGGTGAATGTAATACCCGCGCCACCCCTTGCTCCTTCCCTCGCCAAATGACCGTGCCGGTCAGATGGTCTAGCGACGGAACGTTTTGGGAAATAGATTCCACTAAGATTCTCGCCCGGCGTCCTGATTGAATTTCGGTTCGTTCGGCCGAACTAATAAACGCTACGCATTTCATCCTATCATTTAATTCATCAACGGTAACGGGAAGATTTTGACTGTTGAAAAAAAGTTTCATCTCTTGGGGAGAAAGCATCATCAGTTGATTATAAGAAAGCGCAACATTTTTACCAAACTCTTCAAACACCGCGCGCAGGCGCGCACCGACAATAGATACGACATCCCAGTTATCTTCTTTGACATCGGCTAGATCACGAATAATATCTAAATAAACCCAGGCGTCAGGGTAGGCTGTACGCAATGTCTCCAAAAGCTCCTCTCCCTGCCGAGACTGCTCGGCTCTCTTGGCCTTCATGTCCCAGAATTGCTCAACTGGATTACCCGATATCTCCTTGATTGCCTGACGATAATGGCCTGTCTCAAAAGGTTCATTCCACCAGCACAATGAATTCATCCAGCCGTAGCGCCGAGCGTGTCCAGAAAGATCTCCGTCAATCGGACGCCCTTTTTGCTCCTCAATTGCTATCTGCAATAGATCATACTGTTCTTGAATAATAGGAAAGATTTTTTTAGGCAAAGCGACTTGCGCGAACAATGCTTCGCGCGTCAGCTCTTGTCTGTTCAATGTAATCGTTTCGGGCAGGCATGCGGGAAAAATGTTCTGTAGAGCGCCATCGGCCAACATAATTTCATACCACTGACGGCCGTGCCATCCGACAAGATCCAGATAACTGCCGATAGTCTTGGCGTTAAGAGTATCAGGCTGAAACTGGAACAATAATTCTATTGAAGCCTTAATCTCCTTTATCAGCCGGTCGGCAAGCTCTCGCGGCCGGGCTTTCAATAACTGCTCTGTATCCTGAACATTCTGACGATAATCCTTTTCTGGCAACAACTGCGTGTTCCCAAGAGCCATATAATATCGCGGCTGAAATGGAATGACAGTAATGAGACTTGGGCTGACAATGGCCTCGGCAACAGCACATTCGGAAATACCAGTGTGCTTCCATTTTCCCATGACATGCCAATCTGTACCAGCGATAAATTCTTTTAGAGATTTGCTCATACTTCTACTTTTCTGATTATCCCTTTGTTAGCATCCACCTCCACCATCTCGCCATCCTTCAAAACCTGCGTCGCCACCCTGGTGCCAATGATGCACGGAATACCGAGCTCGCGCGACACAATGGCGGCGTGGCAGGTGATGCCGCCGTCATCCGTGACAATCGCCGCCGCTTTTCTCATCCCCGGCAAGTGCTCCGGTCTGGTCATAGGCGCGACTAAAATATCGCCGGAATTTACTCTGCCGATATCTTTCGCCGACATTATAATGCGCGCCCGACCCGCGGCTTTGCCAAGCGACGCCGTCACGCCGCTAAGCTCGCCGGCATTCACTGCGCCAATTCTGCTCACTTGCTGAAAAACTTTTCTCGCCTCGTTGCCGGTTAAAATTTCAGCCACTTCTCCTCCCTTATGCACGCACAAACATCCGTTCAATCTTCTCTCCAGTTCCTTGACATCAAACTGGTTCAGCAATATCCTCTGCAACTCGCCAGAAAGCGCGTACTTCAGCAATTTATAATCAACGCCCCACCGCCGGCTAACCTCCTTCACTACTTTATCGCGCAGAGAGACAAATGTCAGTGTGAACATTTTTCTTTGATCCTGCCATTTAACAAATAACTCCGTTAATTCGGCAATCGCTATAATTTCCTTAGTAAACTGATATTTTTTGATTAACTCGTCCTTGATGACTTTATTCTTTTTTCCCTGTCCGGCGCGTCTGGCTTCAGGTTCGTTTAACAGCCGGTCAATTTCGTCGCCAAACATTTCATTGGTATATTCCTTAAATCCCACATAACTGCTTTTGACCCAAGAGTACTTGAATAAATGCTTTCTTACTAAACGCGCCGTTTGGGGAAAATCATTCAAAAAATCCGGCAAGTTCGCCCCGACCTTATAGCCGCTGTCCGTCATCCGCGCCGCTATCTTCTTCAATCCCAGCTCTTCTTCATTAATAAACGACGGCTCTGTTTGCGCGGAGAGCGCCGCCATAATCTCCATGTGATTGGTAATTCCTCTTTTGTTACAAAAATTTCTTAGCAAATAATCCAGCCGCCGGTCGGCATAAAACATAAAACCATCAATAAAGCCAGGCATCTCGACCTCATTTTTATAAAAATTTATTAGGTCTCGTTCCCATTGGATCAACTCGCGATCGCTTAATTTACTCAAATCTTCAGGAAAAAATTTATAGTAGCGCGCCAGCATCTTTTGAAAATTTTTCTGCCACCGCTGGTGCAAGCCCAGCAACATTTTGGGTTCGCTAATAAATGATTTTATCAACCTGGAGCCAATCTTTTTTTGATCAGAAACTAAACTAAACCAGTCGCATTCGTCATCTTTATAAAAACAAAGATTAAGAGAATAAGCCGAAAACTTGCTCTTAAAAAGAGCGCTCGTAAAACCAGCCGCCGTCATCTCGGTATATGCCGGGCAGGCGTCAACATGTTCGCGATACCATTCTTTGCTTAAAAACGGCTCTAAATTCATATTAAATCAATTTTACGATGCCGGCCGTCACATCAATCTCAACCCGCGCGCCGTTTTTCAAAATTTTGGTCGCGAATTTAGTGCCGACCACGCAGGGGATATTCAATTCGCGCGAAACAATCGCGGCGTGCGAAGTCAGCCCGCCCTCATCGGTTATGATCGCCGCCGCCTTGCGCATGACAAAAATATACTCCGGACTGGTCATAGGAGCAACTAAAATTTCTCCTTTCTTAAACAAACCGGTTTTCAGAGGATCTAAAACTATACGGACATAACCGACAACATTTTCTCCACTCCCCCGACTCACCACCAGACCATTCAATTCTTTGAGTAACCGCGTCGGCTGCTCGGTGGCGAAAACTTTCCAAAAATATTTTACTTCTTGAGGCGATAAATTGCGAAAATACTTTTTATAAAAATGGACACCAAAATCTGTACGCCGCGTCCTCAATTTTTTATGTAAATTTTCTCCCTTCATTATTTTCTCAATTTCCCAAAACCAGCAATTCAACAGATCTT
>CAZHFX010000007.1:0-2898 GCA_964531745.1 uncultured Gammaproteobacteria bacterium | reverse complement strand
CTATAGCGGAAGCGGTGCGCCGCTTCCTTTAACATCAGATTCTGATAATACAAGGCGATAAAAATAAATTTTTTGCGCTCGTCCTGCCAAGCGATACAATCAGCAATCGCCCGTCCGCAGTCAGCCACGCTTTTGGGTAAATGGTATTTTTTAGCCACCGCCAGCTTGCGCTTTTTAATTTCATCCAATTTTTTGACTAGTTCTTCTTTTAGGTTTGGCGAGAGTTCTTTTTTTCTATCTCTAAAAAAACTAACGGCTAGTGATTTCACACCAGCATAACTATTTTTTAACCAAAAATATTTTTTAAAATGCTCCTCCGGGGACGATTGACTCAAATTAATCTCCTCTTCCTGATAAAAAGACAACTTCACCGGCGCGGCCAATGCCTCGCGCGCTTCGGTAATGTCGGCCTCACCAGAAATATAGTTTCTTAACATTTTTTCAAACAGCTGATCGGCGGAATAATTGCCTAATTCCGGGGCCGTTCCCAGTGTCCAAAATTCTAAATAAACACGATGAAATCTCTGCCATAACCGCAATAGCTCATGGCTAGAAAGCTGGTTTAATTTTGAACCGGCAATTTCTTTCTCAATTTTTTCCAATCTGGCTACAATTTTCTTCCAATTATTATATTCCCGCTTCCTCACCGCGGTCGGCAACATATATTTGAGAAAAACCTTTTCGCCCGACGCCCGCAAGGCCGAATATTCGTTCAGCCAAATCATTTGGCCGTCTTTAAAAAGAAATAATGTTTCGGCCCAGCTTTCACCCAGATATTTTTGACAAAAATAACGGTAGTTTACTTCAATGAAAGCCGAGGTATAAAAAAACCGTCCGGGTATCGGGCCCCATTTGAATAATTCTGTCCGAGGATTTAGCGGTAATTTAATATTCATAATTACTCCACGATTACCACGCCATGATTGGCGTTAACCAACACTTTATCTCCATCTTTAAGCATTCTGCTCGCGTTTTGCGTGCCGATGATGCACGGGATTTTAAGTTCGCGGCTTACCACCGCCGCGTGGCAAGTAACTCCGCCCTCGTCGGTGACAATCGCCGCCGCCATTTTCATGAGCGGCACGTACTCAGGCCGCGTCATCGGCGCCACTAGAATCGCGCCCGCTTTCATCTTGAAAAAATCATCAACCTTGCTGATGACAATCACTTCCCCCCTCACTTTGCCCGGACAAGCGATATTGCCCCTGATTTCCGTCACGGCGCTGGCGATGGTTCTTTCTGCCTCCGCGAATACTCGTTCGCTATCCCTTTTTGATAAATTTATCGGCTTATGCCCATCCCAGATAATCACATGTCTTTCGGCAAAGAATTTATTATATTTAGAAATCAGCCGCCGGCCAACCGGCAAATGACCAATTCCCAGCGGATCGCAAACTTTTATTTCATCCCAAGTCAATCCGCTCCGTTTGGCTATTTCCGTGCCGATTAATTCCAAATAATGATTCAGTTTTTGCATTTGCACTTTGCGCTCATCGCGCCAATAGGCCAGCAGTCCGAAAAAATTAAACATCCGCCGAAGCCAATCGGACATTCCATATTTTTTCGCGAGCGCTTTCTTCCGGCTTGCCAGTTTGGTTTCGTAATTGTCTAAAGACTCCAGTTCAGAAGCGATAGCGCGGCCGCCCACTAGAATATTTTTTATATTCTCCACAAAATCAAAAATTTGCAGAACCTTGGTATGGCCCCAGCTGTTTTGCAACCAAAAATATTGGCTTTGGTGCCGCTCCAAGGCCGACAGAATGGACGGATAAATTTTAAGCCGATGCAGATTAGCCGGCGCTTTAATATACAAAAAACAATTCAGCGCTCCGGGCGTTTCTTTAATTTCCCGCGCGATTTTCAAAAGAGCGCGCCCCTCGCGGCTATAAGCGATGATTTCCGGCGACGACATCAAGATATTTTTTTCTTCATTATTCAAAGTCAGGCGTTTCTCAACCAACTCGCTTTCCACCAGGCCCTCGGCATCCACATCAAAAATATCGGGATAAAATTCCAGCCACATGGCGTAGGAATAGCTGGCCAAAATTTTATTCAGCCGCAACAACTCGCCGCCAGTAATATTCGCGATTTCCAACGAATCTATTTTCTTAAACAATATTTCATGTTTCTGCTTGATTTTTTTATCCCATTGCCGGAACAAGGCCGCCAAAAAAGGCTGACTTTTCTCTTTTTGCAGATATTTCACCGAGAGCGCCCGCAACAAGTCTTTATCCAGCCAGCACCGGGCATCTTTCTGACGGCAACACCAGATAACATGACCCTGATTTTTGAACCAACCGACGCACCCGCGGCACGGGCCGTAAATAAAATAGGGCGCGCCTTCGGTTTCTTGGCGGTACCAATTAATTTTTTTTATTTTATCAAGATTCAGCATAAGCGCCGTCACAACGTTTAATTACTTCTCAATTTTCTTACTACGCCGCGCTCCGCGTCCACTTCCACTAAATCGTCGTCCTTCAGCACGTCGGTAGCCACTTGGGTGCCAATGACGCAGGGAATCCCAAGCTCGCGCGACATGATGGCGGCGTGGCAGGTCAGACCGCCTTCATCGGTGACAATCGCCGCCGCCATTCTCATGAGCGGCACGTACTCGGGCCGCGTCATCGGCGCGACCAGCACATCCCCAGATTTCATTTTACTAAAATCACCCGGGACATTGACGATTTTGACTCTCCCCCGCGCCAGACCCGCGGCCGCGCCTTTGCCCTCAATAATGCCGCTTCTGCTTAAGGCGGAGTTCAAAATCCGTTTTATGTTCTGATAAGCGCGCCCGGTCAGTACCGTAAATTTCTTGTACTCGCGGGCGAAATGAATGCAACCTCTGCGGCGGGACTTTAAAAGTTTTCTATAATTGGGAGGGAAATCCAGCCCGCTTTC